>JAIOHV010000105.1 GCA_019912885.1 bacterium | reverse complement strand
CACTCGGGCGCCGCGGCGGCGGCCGGCGCGGGCGCCTCGAACGCGATGCCGAGCACGGCGGGCGCCCCCTCGAAGTCGATGATGCCGGCGGTGAAATCGAGCGGCACGGCCGTGCCGTCCTTGCGCACGATGCGCAGGCGGTATTGCGTCGGCTGGGGCACGCCCGCGAGGCGCTGCTCGCCGCGTTTTTTGACCATTTCGCGCTCGTCGGGATGGATGATCTCCCAGAAATACATGTTGCGCATCTCTTCGGAGGTGTATCCCGTGATCCGGCGCGTGGCGGAGTTGACGTAAAGAAAACGCCCGGCCTGGTGGATGAGGATCGCCGCGGAGAACGACTCCGCGAGCACGAGAAACCGCCCCTCGGATTCGCGCGCCATGCGCCGGTCGGTGAGGTCGCGGAACACGGCCTGCACGAGCAGCCGTCCGCCGGAGTCGAAGGTCGCCGACGAGAGATCGACGGGCACGAGCCGCCCGTCCGCGCGCTGGATGTAAATCTCGCTCGAGATGACGCGGCCGGTGATGGTGTGCTCCGTGAACATCGCCTGATAGCGCTCGAGCTCGTCGGAGGGATGCAGATCCGCGTGGTGCATGCGCAAAAGCTCGCCGCGCGGATATCCGGAGAGCCTCTCGGCGGCGGGGTTCGCGTCGACGATGCGCCCGGAGATCGCGTCGGCGATGATGATCGCGTCGCGGCTGCCCTCGAACAGGCCGCGATAGCGCGCCTCGGACTCGCGAAGCACGCGCTCGGATTCGGCGCGCCGGCGCGCGTCAGCCTCGATGACGAGATATCCGACGATCTCGTCGCGCGCGCTCGTGATGCGCGCGATGGCGGCGTCGACCAGATAGGGCGCGTCGTCGCGATGGCGGTTGAGCAATTCGCCGCGCCAGGAACCCGCCTCGTTCACGTGTCGCCAGATTTCGTCGAGGAACGCGGGCGCGTGCCGCTCGCTCTTGAGCGCCCGGTACGGCTCGCCCTCGACGTCGAGAAACGAAAATCCCGACGCCGCGAGATACGCGGGATTCGCGTACGCCACGTTGCCCGCGCCGTCGAGAAACAGGATCGCGTGCGGCGCCTGCGAAACGCCGAGCGCGAAGCGCGTGTTCTCGGCCTGCAGATTCCGGCGCCAGGAGATGTCGCGCGAGATGCCCTCGAAGGCGACGGCCTCGCCGCGAAAGTTGCGGACGATGGCGACGTGGATCTCGACGGGAAGAATCGATCCGTCGGCGCGCCGGTAGTCGAGTTCGCCGCGAAACGAATCCGCCGGCGGATCCGCGGATTCGGCCTGCGTGAACCATTCGACGGTGCGCGCGATCGATTCCTTGGTCATGTATTGCGACATGCGCCGGCCGAGTGTTTCATCGGGCGTGATGCCGAGGAGATCCCTCACCGACGGGCTCGCGTAGAGCACGCGCCCCTCGAAATCCGTGCGCCACACGAGGTCGGGCAGGTTCGTGATGAGCTCGCGATACCAGCCGGCGCCCGCCTGCATTTCCCACATGCGGTCCTCTTCGAGCAGACGGACGCGCTGCGTTCGGCGCGCCAGATCGTGCGCGAGGCGGCGATTGTCGGCGGAAAGCTCGGCGATGCGCGCGGCGAAACGCACGCGGCGCACGACATCGAAGCTATCCACGGGCGGCGTCATCACGTCGCAAATGCCAAGGCGCATGTCCGGCGGGCCCTCGAGGCCGTTACGCAACAGGATGATTTGCGCGTGCGGCGAATTGGCGACGAGCGCGTTGCGAAAATCGAAAACGTCCGCTACGACCGACACATCGCAGATGGCGACGTCAAAGTGGATCTTCGCGACGCGATCGATGGCCTCGTCGAAATCCGCCGCGGTCGAAACGGAGACTCCCGCCGATTGCAGCAGGTCGCGCGCGTCATGGATCGGCGATCCGGGCGGCGCGATGACGAGCAATTCGGACACGGATTTTGCTCTCCGGTTGATCGGGATTCCAAGGGTTTGTGACGCGACGGGATGACGTTGCCGGACCGAACCTGTCTATCATAATTCGCGAAGCCGCAAAACGCGCGCGCGCAATGAACGCCCGCGCGATGGATCATGCGGGCGCCCGGCGACGCCGATCATGAAAGTTGAATAGCGCCGGCGCGCGCGGCGCGCGATGGGCCTCCCGGAGAAATTCGTGCGAAGCCCTTGCCAGCCGGGAAAAAATCGCGAATTTCGTATTGACCGCGCGTGGGGGGTCTGGTAGCTTGCGCCGGTATCGCTCCCACATTTCAATTTCCGGTTTAGGAGGTAGAGGATGGCCGCTGCCAAGAAGCCTATGACGAAGACGCAGATCGTCAATCACTTCGCCGAGAAGTTCGGGTTTTCCAAGAAGACCGCGGCGGAGGTTGTCGACGAGTTCAGCAACCTCGCGCAATCGCAGGTGAAGAAGGCCGGCGCCTTCACCATGCCGGGGATCGGAAAGATCGCGATCCAGAATCGCAAGGCGCGCAAGGGCCGCAACCCGGCCACCGGCGAGGAGATCAAGATTCCCGCCAAACGCGTCGTGAAGGCGCGGCTCGCGAAGTCGTTCCAGGAGTCGATCGTTCCTTCCAAGAAGAAGTGAACGGACCAAAAAGAAGTGAACGGAACCGTCCCGTCGCGAACGCGGCGGCGGTCGAGTGATATCTTGACGGCGAGCCCGGGTCATCCGGGCTCGTCCTGTTTCGGCCCCGCGGCGCCCGGCGCGCGCGGTCTGCCACGGGTGCGCCGGACGTGAATTTCGCGAGCCCGTCGTTCGCGCTGTTTCTCGCCGTTTCGCTCGCCGCGTTTTATCTGGCGCGCGCGCGCCCGACCGCGCGTCTTCTCGTCCACACGCTTGCCGGTTACGTTTTCTACGCCAGCTTCCAGTTGCGGATCGCGGGCGAGGCGAAGAACGTCGGCGACGTGCTTTCCGGCGCGTCGTTCTCGTTTGACTTCGATCCGGCTTTCCTGTTCCTGCTGCTTTTTGTCACGGCGCTCGATTACACGCTCTCGCGGGCGATGGCGCGCGCCGGTGCCGGGCGGCGCCGCGCGCTTGTCGCGGCGTCGGTCGTCGTCGATCTCGCCTTGCTCGGCGCGTTCAAATATCTCGACTTCTTTGGCGAGAGCCTCGCTTCGCTCGCGTCGTTCGCCGGCGTCGGCTTCGCGTACGAACCAAAGAACCTGCCGCTGCCGATCGGCATTTCGTTTTATATCTTCCAGTCGCTGTCTTACACGATCGACGTCTACCGCGGCGCGCGCGGCCCCGCGTCGTCGCTGGCGTCCTACGCCGCGTATCTCGCGTTTTTTCCGCGCCTTGTCGCCGGGCCGATCGCTCGCGCGGACGACCTCATCCCCCAGCTCGAATCCCGCGCGGGCGCGACACGGCAGGATGTGTCGCTCGCGATCTTCCTGTTGCTGTCGGGTTTCATCAAGAAGATCGCGATCGCGGACTACCTGCGCGAGAACATCGTCGATCGTGTCTTCGATTTTCCGGCGATGTACCAGACCGCGGAGCTGGTCGCCGCGTCATTCGCGTACACGTTGCAGATCTACGGCGACTTCGCGGGCTACACGGACATCGCGCTTGGCCTCGCGCTTCTCTACAGCATCCGCCTGCCGGAGAATTTCGATTTTCCCTATCGCGCCGCAAGCCCGCGCGAGTTCTGGCATCGCTGGCACATCACGCTCTCCACGTGGCTGCGCGACTATCTCTACATCAGCCTCGGCGGCAAGCGCGTGCGTCCCTGGAAACTCTACCGCAATCTCATGATCACGATGGTGCTCGGCGGCCTGTGGCATGGCGCGGGATGGAATTTCGTCGCGTGGGGCGCGCTGCATGGCGTTGCGCTTTGCGCGCATCGCCCATGGTCCGAGTGGCGCAGGCGGCGCGGCAAGCCCGAGCCGCGCGGCGTGTCGCTCGCGCTGCGCGTTTTCGCGACGTTCCTTTTCGTCAACTTCGCGTGGATTTTCTTTCGCGCGGATGATTGGGGGATCGTTGGCGACTTCTTCCGCCAGTTGACGACGTTGACGTTCGGCATGACGAACGTCTCCGCGCCCGTGCTGGCCGTCATGGCCGTCGCGATGGCGGGAATGTGGTGCCCGCCCGCTTGGTACGTGCGATTTCGCGACGCGTTCTGCCGCATGCCGATCGCGGTGCAGCTTCTCATCGCCGCGGCGGGCGGCTTTGCGATCTGGAAGCTTTCCGCCGCGGGCCTCGCGCCGTTTGTTTACGAAAAATTCTGAGAACCTCGGCGCGCGATTTCGTCAATTCGCCGGCGCGATCGTCTCTGCAAGCCCTGCGTGACCCGCGTCGCGCGCGAGGTCCGCGGGCGTCTTGCCGTCCGCCGTTCGCGCCGCGCGATCCGCACCCGCGTCGATGAGCGCCTTCGCCGCATCGGTCCGCCCGGCCGACGCCGCGAAATGCAGCGCGGTCCATCCGCGGCTGTTCGCGATCGACGCATCCGCGCCGCGTGAAAGAAGCAGGCGCGCCGCGTCCGCGTTCTCGGCGTAGGCCGCGGCGCAAAGCGGCGTCTTGCCGGAGAAGTCGCGCGCGTTCGGATCGGCGCCCCCGGAAATCAGCGCGCCGACCGCCTCGGCGTCGCCCGCGGCGGCCGCGGCGAAGACGTCCTCGCGCGATCGCTTCGCCTGGGCCTCGGCTTTTTCCACCGCGATTTGGGCGCGGCGTTTCTCGCGCTGCACGGCCTCTTCCGCTTTCTGGCGCTCCTCCTCTTCCTGTCGCCGCCGCTTGCGATCCTCAAGCTCGGTGTTGCACGCGGGGCACACCATCAGCACGCCATACGGAATGAGCGCGTCCTTCACGCGCTTGCCGCAGTGATCGCATTTGTTGCCGAAAATTGTTTCGATGAATCCCAAAGTAGCGTCTCCCGATTTTCGATCCCGCGCCCTTGCCCTTGCCCGTGATTGTCCGTGGACGAAAGGGACATCATGGACGAAATGGACAAAAGCGCCCAACGCTGCGGACAACCCGTCCCCCGCTCGCGGCGGCGGCGATTTTGTTTGCGGCTCGGCCACCGCGGTAACGCCCGGCGCGTTGCGATGACCTTCCAGACTTTCAGCCTTTCAGACTTCCAGCCTCTTCAACAACCGCAACACCCGCCGTCGTCGTCATCGTCACCCGCATCGAGGTCGTCATCCGCGCCGTCATCATCCGCGTCGTCGTCCGTGTCCGCGGCGGTGTCATCGTCCTGTTCGTCATCGTCGTCGGCCGCGTCGTCGTCGTCGTCATCCGGCACGGTCGTCGTCGTGCCGGCCGTCGTCGAGGTTGACGCGCCCGTCGTCGTCGTGCCGGCGGTGGAGGTCGTCGTCTGGCCCGTCGTCGTTGTCGTCGACGGAATCGTCGTGGTGGTCGCGGGGCGCACGCAGAAGTCGTGCGTCGCGCGGATCATCGGCGTGCGTGGCGACGCGCCCGAATACGCCTCCCACACGCCGGGCGTATCGGAGGTGTACGCGCGATCGAGCGAGGCCGACGCGTCGTCGAGCGCCAGCAATTTACCGGCGCCGCCCGCGGTCCATTGCACGCCGACGCACCAGGAGCCGCCGTTGATCGGCACGGCAAACTCCGATTCGCCGGACACATCCAGCGCGTTCCAGGTGTCGGCCGCCGGCGTGAACGCGCCGGAGACGAACACCTCGCGCTCGGGCGGTCCGGCGTCTTCGCGGTCGCGATAAACGACGAAACGCACCTCGCCCGTCTCGGCGGAACCGGCGTCGAAATACGCGCTGATTTCCGTGAGCCAGGAGGGCGATCCGTCCGGCGTCAGGCACAGCGCCAGGATCTCGCCGTCCGCGCCGGCGAACGTCGCGCCGTTCGTTCCCGTGTCGACCGCAAGCGCGCCGCCGTCGATCGTGCAGTCGCCCTCGATGAGCAAATCGTCGACCGCCCAAAACCACTGGAATCCGCCCGGCGCGACGTATCGCCATTTCAGCGTAACCGTGTCGCCGTCGTACGCGCCGCCGAAGTCCCACAGGCGCCGCTGGTCGGAGGCGTCGATGCCGTCGAGATGCAACCACAAGACGTCGCCTGTACCGTCGTCGATCGAAAAATACGCGTCGTCCTCGTCGAGGTAGCTCTGAAAATCCTGCGCGAAGGAGAGCTCCACATTCGTGATGCCGGTAAGGTCGATGACGTTCGAGATGAGATCCGTGTCGAGCGGATAATAGGACGGATTCGTGTATTGGCAGTCGCTGTCGGCGATCAGGATGCCGCCCGAAAGATAAACCCACGGCTCGCCGCCGAAACCGTCGCGCGCGCAGGGGTTGTCGTCCACCCAACCCGTGCCGTTGGCCAGATTATCGACGACCGACCAGCCCGGCGGCAGGCCAAGCTCGAAGTCCTCGAAATAAACGACGGCCGCGACCGCCGGATTCGCGCCCGCGAAAACGAGAACGAGCGAAAACGCCGCGATGCCCATGAAAAACCGCGTCATGCGGCCTCCCTTGCGTACCCCAACCGTCGAAAGGACGAAAAAGAAAGGTTAGCGGCTTTACGCGACGCAAGCAACGCGCGCGCGGCATCGAGAAAGGTCCAAATGCTTATCCGCCCTCGACCGTGGACGGCGCGGGAACCGGAACATCCTCGGGTGCTTCGGGCGCCGGAGAGAGCGTGATCGGCGGCGGCGGGCTCGGCGTGCCGGCCAGGTTTCCGCGCGAGGAGAAAAAGCCCGGGTCCAGGCGATACATGCCGCAGACGCACCCGACGAATGCCTCGCGCGTCTTGGGGTCGATGGCGATCGAGCCGGCGAAACCGCCGATCGCGATGCGGTGGCGCAAAAATCCCGTGTCCGCGTCGTGAATCCGCAGATCGCCGCCGAAATGAGGCGCCACGTAAACCAATCGGTTCAGCTCGTCCACCGCGATCGAACGGACGCCGAACGCCGCGGGCCAGACGTCCTCGCGCGCCAGGTCGGGCGTCCGCGCGACGACGATATCTCCGGCCAAAGGGCGCGGGACGAACAGGCGATTCGTGCGCGCGTCGAGCGCCATCTCTTGCGCGCGCGATCCGATGGGCGTCGCGGCGATCTCGCGGCGCTCTCCAGGATCGAACGCACGAAGATACTGATCGTTCCGGACGCCGAGCGCATACAGATGCTCGCCGGTCGCGGCGATGCGGTCAGGCGCCGCGCGTGGCCATTCAATCGTGTCCTCAACGTGCAGATTCGATTCGGCAACGACAAATACGCGGTTTTCGAATGCGGTCGAGACGTAAATGCGTCCCTTCCCGTCGCGCGCCATATCGAGGATTCGCGCGGCGGGCAGATCGGACAGGCGGCCTTCGCGCCGTCCGTCGGGCGCCACCACGATCACGCGGTCGCGCGCCCGATCGCCGGACACCGTTTCGAGAAGCAGAAAACGCTCGCTTGCGCCCGCGATCGGCACGAGATCTTCGGGAGTCACCCACGAAAGCGGGTTTCCCGAGTCGCGCGTGCCTTCGGAAAAATCGATGACGCGGCGCACCGTTCCGGAATCGCGATCGACGCTCGCCAGCACGCCTTCGTCGCGGATGCGGGTCAGGAGGGTCTTGCCGTCGCGCGTGGTCGCCATGTCGAACGCGCCGGCCTGCGTATTCAGCCGGCGCATCCCCTCCCAACGCAGCCACACGCGGCCGCAATTAAAGACAAGGCCCGTGTGGTGTACGGCCATCGCGTTCGCCGCGACAAGCGCGACGACGGCAAGGCGCGCGACGGCCTCCGACGGGCGGGGGGACAGCCATCGAAACGGGGCGTGCCCGCAAAGGCGCGCCGCCGCCGCGATCGAAACGATCGCGCACGCCCCGCCGGCGTACGCGGTGATCCGCGTCGTCGTTCCGACGAACGCCGGCGCGAGTACGAGCGGCAGCGCGAGCAGATACGCCGTTGCGCGGTCGCGTGGCACGCGAGAGACAAAAAACAACACCGGCGCGAAGAAGATCAGGATCATCAGCACGCGGTAGGGCAACTCGGCGAACGAGGAGAGGTAGGCCATCGCCGCCCCGGCGCGGTGCACGATCGGCGCGGCGACATGGACCGACGCAAGCGCGATCCCCATCGCGGCGATGACGAACGCGGCGAACAGCGGCGCGCCGAGCACCGTGCGTGCGTCGGCCGGCGTCTCGGGCGCGTGCGGCACGAGGCGAACGACAAGGCGCGACGCAACGAGAGCAAGACCGAGCGCGACGATCAGATAGACGGGTTCGGCAAGGACGGCGAAGCCGATGAAATACACCTGCGCGGCAAGGGCAAGCACGGCGAAGCCTTCGCGAAGCGCGGCGACGGCGGCGATCGGCGCGCGCCCGTGCCGTGCGGCGCGGCGCTCAAGGACGCCAAGGGCCAGGACCGCCGCGACGCCAAGCACGGCGAACGCGAGTTTCAACTCGTTCGATGGCGCGATCCGCAACGGCCCGTCGATGACGGCCGCCAGCCCGGCGACAATGGGATTCGCGATCACGGCCAGCGACGGAACGAGCAGCCCAACGTAAACGATCGCGCCCGCGCCGAAAAACACGGCCGTCGCGATGAGTTCGGGGCGCGACCCGGCGCGAAGCCGGGAAGTCCCGTCATCGGTCGCCATCGGCGCGCGCGCGTCGCTCACGTATCCTGGCGGCGCGATTGGCGATTGACCGCCGCGATGTACGCCAATAGTGCGTTGTTCGACCGCGCGTCGAGCGCGTTCCACTCGAGGCCGAGCTCGAACCGGCCGCTCGGCGGGCGGTAGATGTACCGGGGGTACGCGGTCACGGTGATTTCGCCCGCGCCGCCAAGGTCGATCGACAACGCGATCGACTCGCGCGCGTAGAGATCGTCCGGGCTGTCGGCGAACGAGAGCGCGATGCCGCCCTCGGACATGTCCACGACGTTCACGCTATCGGGTTCGTGCCAACCCGCGATCCGCGTGATGATCGCGGGCAGGCGATCGGTCGGCAGAACGCGCAGATGGCGCCGGCGCTCGGTCGGATTTTCCGGATTCATCCCCGCCTCCTTGCGACTATCCTATCATCGGATCGGCGAAAAAAACCGTTACGCGCCCCATCAGACGACACCCTGATCGAGCATGGCGTCGGCGACCTTGATGAATCCCGCGATGTTGGCGCCGCGCTGATAGTCGCCGTTTCCGTGGATCATGCATTGTTCGTGGATGTCTTTCATGATGCGGCGCAAGCGGTCGTCCACCTCGTCGCGCCCCCACGAAAAACGCATGCTGTTTTGCGCCATCTCCAGCCCCGACACCGCCACGCCGCCCGCGTTCGCCGCCTTGCCGGGCGCGAACGCCACGCCCGCCGCGCGAAACGCGCCGGCCGCCTCGGGCGTGCACGGCATGTTCGCGCCCTCGACGACGGCGCGGCAGCCGTTGTCGATGAGATGGCGCGCCTCGTCTCCGTCGAGCTCGTTTTCGGTCGCGCACGGCAGCGCGATGTCGCACGACACGCTCCTCCACGGACCGTCGCCGTCGATGTAGCGCGCCGACTTGAACGCCTCGGCGTATTCGCGGATACGCCCCCGGCGGACGTTCTTGAGTTCGAACACGAACGCGAGCTTGTCGGCGTCGATGCCGTCTTCGTCCACGATCGCCCCGTCCGAATCCGACAGGGCCACGACGCGCGCGCCGAGTTCGATCGCCTTTTGCGCGGCGTATTGCGCCACGTTGCCCGATCCGGAGATCGCGACGCGCTTGCCCGCGAGGCCGTCGTCCGCGTGCGCGAGCATTTCGGCGACGAAGTACACGACGCCGTAGCCCGTCGCCTCCGGGCGAAGCCGCGAGCCGCCGTAGGCCAGCCCCTTGCCGGTCAGGACGCCGCTCCACTCGTTCGCGAGCTTTTTGTACATGCCGAACAGATAACCGATCTCGCGCGCCCCGACGCCGATGTCGCCCGCGGGAATGTCCGTGTTCGGCCCGATATGGCGGAACAATTCCGCCATGAACGACTGGCAAAAGCGCATCACCTCCGCGTCGGATTTTCCGCGCGGGTGAAAGTCCGATCCGCCCTTGCCGCCGCCCAGCGGAAGGCTCGTCAGGCTGTTTTTGAACACCTGTTCGAACGCCAGGAACTTGAGGATGCCGAGCGTCACGCTCGTGTGAAAGCGCAGCCCGCCCTTGTACGGCCCGATCGCGCTGTTCATCTCCACGCGATAGCCGCGGTTGACGCGCACCTCGCCCGCGTCATCCACCCACGGCACGCGAAACATGATGACGCGCTCCGGCTCGACCATGCGTTCAAGGATGCGCGTGGCGCGGTAGCGAGGATTCGCCTCGACCAACGGCCAGATCGATTCGAGCACCTCGTGGACCGCCTGGTGAAACTCCGGCTCGCCGGGATTTCGCCGGCGCACCTCGTCGAGAAAATTTTCGAACCCTCCGCCCATGGCCGCGCCTTCCGCGTTTGCTGACGAGATCGGAGCCGATTTTTACCACGCTCTTTTTGGAACCGCGACCGCCCGGGAGCGGGTACGGGCCGAACGGGGGTTCGGCGCTCCCAGGTTGCAACCGCGACCGTCAGGGAGCGGGTACGAGCCGAACGGGGGTTCGGCACTCCCAGGTCAGAGCCGCGACCGTCAGGGAGCGGGTGGCGACGCGGCGGCCAGCACCGCGTCTTCCGGCGCGCCGAAATCGAACACCGGGACGCCCGCCGCGGCGCCACCCGCTCCCTGACGGTCGCGGCTCTGACCTGGGA
>JAIOHV010000104.1 GCA_019912885.1 bacterium | reverse complement strand
CGCCGGGGCGGTATCGACCGCGCACTCCGCTTCGCTGCGTTTGCGGCACTGACATCGCTGCGTTTGCGGCCCTGACGCCGCTGCTTTGCGGCACTGACGCCGCTTATCGCCGGGGCGGTATCGACCGCGCACTCCGCTTCGCTGCGTTTGCGGCACTGACATCGCTGCGTTTGCGGGTCTGAATGCGCAATGCTTGCCAGTTTCGTTCGTAATCGATATGACAATACATCAATATGGACAACGATGTGCCGCAACGCCGCCGGACAGGCGCGCGAATTGCGTTTCCAGGGGCATTTCTGTATAGTCCTTTGGATTTTGTGCCGCCCCCTTGGCGGCATTTTTCTCGGTCGAGGACCACAAAGAAAACAATGACGCTGGCCCGATCCTTTTTCGTACTGGTGTGCCTGTCGCTTTTTGCCGCGGCAGGCGTCGTCGTTTCGTGCGGCGATTTCGTTCTCGAGGACGGCGAGATCGTCGCGGTCGACGACGATGACGACGCGGACGCGGGCGCGGACGACGATGCCGGCGGCAACGACGGTTTCGTTGACATGCGGGACAAGGACCTGATCACCTACGATCGCCACATCCGCCCGATCCTCGCGAACAATTGCGCCTCCTGCCATCAGCAGGGCGGGGTCGCGCCGTTCCCGCTTCTGACCTACGAAGACGCGCGGCGTTTCGGCGCGCTGATTACCGACACCGTCACCGAGCGCACCATGCCGCCGTGGCAGCTCGACAGCTCCGGCGAATGCGGGACTTACCACAACGCGCAGTGGCTCTCGGGCCGCGATATCGCGCTCATCAACGAGTGGGCCGAAGAAGGATTCCCCGAGGGCAACGCCGACGAGGATCCGATCGATCCGCGCGAGGCGCGCACCCTCGATCCGGACCTTGTCGTGGACATGGGCGTGGACTTCATCCCGCGCACGTCCGATGGCGAGGATGTCTACCGCTGCTTCATCATCGACCTGGGACTTGAAAAGGACATTTACGCGACCGCGTACGAATTCGTGCCCGGCCAGCAATCGATCGTGCATCACGCCCTGATCGCGCAGCCGATGTCGCAGGGGGCCGTCAATTATGTGCGTCGCCTGGATGACGAGGATGCGATTCCCGGCTTTGACTGCTACGCCACACTGCCGGCGAATTCGACGCTGATCGCGCTCGCGGGGCCGGCCGGCGGCGCGAACGACTTCCCGGCCACGACGGGCCTCAGGCTCGATCATCGGTTTCCGGTTGTCTTGCAGATGCACTACACCGGCAACGTCCGGCGCCTGGCCGACCGCACCGTCGTCAACCTCAAGACGGCGCAAACCGTGGAACGCCCGGCGTTCGTCCTGCAAAGCGGCCTTCCCGAATTCGCGATGAACTTCGAACTGCCGCCCGGCGAATCGCGCGTGGAGCGAACGCACGAGTTTCCGATTCAGTCGTGGATGCCCGACATCAGGATCTGGGGCGTGACGCCGCACATGCACGAGGCCGGCTCGGCCTACAAGATGGAAATCGTGCGCGGGAAGTCCTCCGCGATCGACTGCGCCGCGCGTATCAACCAGTGGAATTTCCATTGGCAACTGACCGGCTGGTACAAGGAACCCGTTGTCGCCCGCGTGGGCGACAAGCTGCGCGTAACGTGCGTTTTCGATACGGCGGACCGCACGGAAACGACGCGCTGGGGCATGAGTTCGTCCGACGAGATGTGCAACACCTATCTCTACGTGACGCGAGCCGACTGACGCGAAATGGCGCCGCGGATGGCGGCGCGAAACGATAACACGAGGGTGCATCATGACGACGATGTTGCGGCGCGCCGCA
The DNA here is from genome assembly GCA_019912885.1 of bacterium. Taxonomy (NCBI): domain Bacteria; species bacterium. The sequence continues at coordinate 2,737 of JAIOHV010000104.1, read as the reverse complement.
ACCATCATCATCGCCGCGTTCGCGTTGACGGGCGTTTTCGCCACGGGCGCGGCGGCCGACCTGCGCGGCTGGCACGCCGACGGTCAGACCTGGCTTGTCTGGGATACGTGGGGCGCCGATCCGTTCACCTACGATCTCTACGTTTCGGATGCGCCGTTCACCGAGCTTGCGGCTGCGACGCTCGCCGGCCGCCTGTTGCCGGAGGACTGGAACGCCGCGCGGCTCAAGCTCGCGAAAAAGACGGCCACCTGGCGCGTGCCCGACGGCAACGGCGCGTATTACACGCTGAAAAACGACGAGGGCGCGTTCGCGTGGACGCCGCACGAAGCGGCGCCGGCGTATTTCGCGGTCGTCAAGCACGGCGATACGGCGATCGATCCGGCGAACATCGTCGGGCCGATCGCGCAGACGCTCGATCCCGTGGAGTGCCACGCGCAACTCACGACCACCGGGCCGGAGGGAGCGATCTACACGGTCTATGCGTTGTGGGTTGACGGCCGCGCCGATTGGGACTCCGGGCGCGAGGATTTTCCCGTCATGGCGAACGAGCACGGAAACGGCGTCGCGCACATGTTCGCCGTCCACGAGCCGCGCGAAGGCCGCCCGGGCGCTCCGATGGCGGCGGTGATCGCGTTGCACGGCGGCGGGCCGGTCAGCAACTACATCAACTTCGGTAACGGCCTGAACTTCCTTCTCGCCATCGACACGCACGTGTCGGACGGGCTGCTCGTGGCGCTCGATGACGCGATGTGGGTGCGCAAGGACGAAAACGGCGAAAAGACATTGCAGGAAACGCTGCGGTGGCTTGGCTACTGGTCGGGTTACAACCGTTTCGAGGTTCCGGCGCAGACGCCGCCGGACGATGGCATCGTGGTCGATTATTCGCTGCGCCGCGTGGAGTTCATCTTCGACTGGCTGCTCGCGAACGAGGACATCGACCCGCATCGAGTGTCGCTGCTCGGCATGAGCGGCGGCGGCGGCGGCGTGCATTTTATCGTGAAGCGCCGGCCGTGGGCGATCGCCGCGGGCACGAGCCTGTCCGGCCCGTACATCGGCTCGCCGATCGACTTCGCGAACTACCTGCAGGGCGACATCGACCAGGATCTGTACACGAACATCGAGGGGATGCGCCTGTCGGAGTGGTACTGGCCGACCAATCTCCTGTATCCGGAATCCGATATGCCGTTCCTGCGCTTTTGCGCGGGGCGAAACGACGAGTTCGAAAGCTGGGACTCGCGCGTCGTGGGATACGGCGAGATCCACGACCTGCGCTGGGGTTCGCACCTGTATTGGGACGAGCGCGACCACGTCTTTCATTGGTTCGGCAACTACTGGGTCGGCACGCCCCGGCACAGCGCGCAGATCCTGACGCGCTACCGCAACGACCGGTCGTTCCCCGCGATCGCCTACGACGATCTGGACATCGCGACGCCCGGCCGCCAGCCGGAGATGGGCGACGGCAGCAAGGACAGCGGCGCGATGGTCGGCACGTGGGGCGGATACATCGACTGGGACACCGAGGACATCACCGACGCGGCGGATTCGTGGGCGGCGACGCTCTTTCTCGTCACCGACTCCGATTTCGAAAACGACAACGCGCCGGTGAACGTCATCCGGGCGGACGTTTCGATCCGAAGGCCCCAGAGCTTTCGTCCGGCGCCCGGCGCGATGGTGACCTGGAGGCTCGTCCGCCCGTCGGACAAAGTCGTTCTGGATGTGGGCATCGCCAAGGTGCGCGACGACGGGCTCGTCACGGCCAAGCAGGTCGATATCGATCGCGACGGCACACGCCTGGAATTCTTCGCCGATGCGCCGCCGGACGGCGTGGATGACGACACCGGCGACGATGACGAAGCGAACGACGACGACACCGACGCCAACGACGACGCGGACGCGGATGCGGACGAAGACGACGACGATGACGATGACGACGGCGGGAGCGGCTGCGGCTGCTGAACGTGGAGGGGTCTGTTGGGACGCTTTGTTTTGATGCTCACCGTGGGAACCCTTGCGATCGGCTTGATTGCGGCTTCCGGACCGGTGACGCCTTCGGCCATCGATCTCGGTTTATTTTTCGGCCAGGGGCTCGACCCGGCGTGGGCGCCGCCGGACATCGAATCCGACGACTTCAACGCGGAACTCCGGTTCTTCGCGGGCGAGGATCTGATCGCGGCCTGCGACGACGAGGCGCTCATCGCCGATGACGGCACCGCGGAACACGGGTACGCGTCCGCGGTCGCCGGCCGCGCCTGGCTAAACTGCTTTACCCCGTCAATCTTCCCCTCGTATCTGAAACAAATTTCGGTCTTCATTCACCACGCGGTCATTGGCGACACCGACCCCCTCCAATATGTCGTTTACAGCGATTCGGGCGACGACGGTCCCGATAGCGCGAAACTGCATGCGTCGGGCACATTCGAACCGAACGCGGGTATGTGGAACACCTACAACGTTCCCGCCATCGCGCCGCTGGGATTCGGGCGTTGGTGCGTCGGCGTCGAATATCAGGACAACGACGACGACAACATCAAATTTGTCGGCGAGGATCAGAGTACGGTGGATGTTAATACCTCGTACGGCGGCGTTCCTGGTGACTGGGGTCAGTACGACGGTTTCAGCGACTACCGATGGATGATCCGCGCGGCGGTCAATGACTGCAGCAGTTCCACGACGACCACGACCACGACGACCACGACCACGACGACGACAACGACGACGACCACGACGACGACCACGA
>JAIOHV010000103.1 GCA_019912885.1 bacterium | reverse complement strand
GCAATGGCATTCCCCATTCGCAATTCGCAATTCGAAATTCGCAATTCGCAATTCGCAATTCGCAATTCGCAATTCGCAATTCGCAATTCGCAATTCGCAATTCGCAATTCGCAATTCGCAATTCGCAATTCGCAATTCGCAATTCGCAATTCGCAATTTGCGTTCCCGGCTTCCCGACTACTCCTTCGAAAACACAAACACCGCCGGCCGCGCGACGCGCAAATAGTCGTCCACGCTCATCACGATGGAGTCGGTCAGCGAGCCGGCGTTGAAGGCGATGCGTTCGTTTTGCGTGATCGACGGATCGACATAAAGGCGAAACGGCAGGATCGGCGCGCCGAAAGGCGGCACCGCGCCAGGCACGAGGCCGGTCATTGTATCGAGTTCCTCGGGCGTTGCGAATCGCGTGCGGCGGGCGCCAAGCTCGCGGCGTGCCGCGGCCGAATCGAACCGCCGCGCGGCCGACAATACGAATAGCGCAAAGGCGTCGTCCGCTTTCACCAGCAGCGCCTTGCCGCCGACGCGCAACTCCTCGCCTCGCGCCGCCGCGCTTTGTTCTGAGGTCGTCGTCGGCTCGTGACGCACGGTGCGATATTCGATGCCCGCGCCGTCGAGCAAGAGGCGGATGGCGGCGTAAATCGGCGACTCCATGGCTGAACTCCCCTACCCGCGGACGCGGTGCAATCCGCGCACTTCGCTTCGCTTCGTTTGCGGCTCGGACGTCGCGTAAGGCGGCGATGGACAAGATGGACAAAATGGACCGGATGGACAATGGACCCGAACGGCCTTGCCATTCAAATCCACTCCGTGTTCTCTGTGTCTCCTCCGGGCTCTCTGTGTACTGCCGGATCGGAGTGACGCGTGGCGCTGAATCCGAAATTCCTGCCGCAGCTTCGCGCGTTCGTTTCCGTCATCGCGCTTCTGTGGGCGATCGAATTCGCCGACGTGCTCATCTTCGGCGGCATGCTCGACGCCTTCGGCATCCGCCCGCGCGTCGTCGTCAGCCTGGTGTCGATCCCCGTCGCGCCGATGCTTCACGCCGGCTTCGCGCACCTGATCGCGAACACGATTCCGCTATTCGGCCTGGGGTGGTTTGTGATGCTGCGGCGCGGGCGCGATCTCGCGGAAGTCACGGCGACAAGCGTCCTTTTCTCCGGCCTTGGCATCTGGCTTCTCGGCGCGCCGGGGACCGTGCACATCGGCGCGAGCGGCGTCGTGTTCGGGTACCTCGGCTTTCTCGTCTCTCGGGGATTTTTCGAACGCCACATCCTCGCGGCGCTGATCTCGATCTTCGTCGCGGTGACCTACGGCGGCCTCATCTGGGGTGTGCTGCCCGGCCCGGCGGGCGTTTCCTGGCAGGGACATTTGTTCGGTTTTCTCGGGGGCGTCCGCGCGGCGAGCCACGTGCGCCGCTAGCCGCTTGATCGCGTGGCCGATCGGCGTCAATCTGCGGGCTCCACCATTTTGGATCGAATCATGATGCGCCGCCATCCGCTCCCCTTGCACCATGTGCGCTCCGCCTTGTTGGCGATGGCGCTTTTTGCCGCGCTCGTCGCGCTTTCCGGGTGCGGCTGCGGCGACGACGACGACGATGACGCGAGCCCGTCGCCCGCCACGGACGATGACGCGGCGAGCGACGATGACGACGCGGTCGAAGATGACGATGCCTCGGACGACGACCGCGAATGGCCCGACCCTGATCCGCCGCCGGGCGCGGACGATGACGACGACGGCGCGCCTTTCCCCGCGCCGGGTTTTGATCCCGCCGCGCGCGGCGCGTGGCCGGTCGGCAACACGACCTTCGTGTTCGTGGACGAAACGCGGCGCGACCCGGCGACGCACGATGTCCGCACGCTCGTCACCGAGGTGTGGTATCCCGCCACCGACGCGGCGCTCGATCTGCCGCGCGACACGCTCGACGCATTTTTCGGCGACTGGATCGCCCAGGTGCTCGCCATGCTCGCCGCCGAAGGCGCGACACCCGACGAGCTGGCGAATCTCTACGCGCAAACCGGTTCCGCGCGCGATGCGCCGATCCGCGCGGGCGACGCGCCGTTTGGGTTGATCGTTTTCTCGCATGGGCTCGGCGGATTGCGCCTGCAAAATTTCACGACGATGGAATACCTGGCGAGCCACGGCTTTGTCGTCATGGCGCCCGATCACACCGGCAACGCGGCGATCACGCCGCTTCCCGACGGCCCCGTGCCGTTCAACGAAAACCTCGTGCCCGTCTCCTACGGCCAGCGGAAAAAAGACATCTCGTTTCTGATCGACACGATGACCTCGATGGCGCGCAGCGACTCCGGCACGATGTTCGCCGGGCTCGTCGATCCGGGCCGCGTCGCGACGCTCGGGCACTCGTTCGGCGGCACGTGCGCCGTCGAATCCGCGCGCGACGACCGGCGCATTCGCGCGGCCGCGGTGATGGCGTCGTTCATGTTCCCGTGGACGAGCCCCGGCTTTGACGCCGCGCGGTTTTTCATGTTCGGCCTGGAGGACGACTCCATGGGCGACGCGACGTTCCTGTTCCGCTACGACTACGCCATCTCCCCGTCGCCGAAGGTGAAGGTGGAGATGCGGGACGCGGGGCATTACACGTTCACCGATGCCTGCCTGCTTTTGCCCTCGCTCTTCGGCGACGGCGACGGCTGCGGCATGGGCAACCGGCGCAAGACGGGCGAGCCCTTCGCGTTTGTTGACCACGCCGTGGCGCATGCGGTGATCGACCCGTACCTCACCGCGTTTTACGGATACAATCTGCGCGGCGAGGCATCGATGGCCGCGTTCCTTGGCGTCAATCACGCGCCCGAATTGATTGAGCACGAAAGCGAAATCCCGAACCCGGAGCCCTGACATGACCGACGGACCCGTCCTTCTTCTCACCGCGCACGCGGATGACTGCGAGTTTTTCGCGGGCGGACTTGTCGCGAAATTCGCCGCCGAAGGGCGCGAAATTTACGAGGTCATCGCGACCAACAACGAGCGCGGCACGTTCGAGCTCGATCGCGACGAGATCATCAGCGTCTCCCGCGACCGCGAGGCCCGCGACGCCGCGAAGGTGCTCGAAAAGCGCGACGTATTCTTCCTCGAATATCCCGACGGGTTTCTCGGCGACACGCCGATCAACGTGCTGCGCGAGCAGTTCATGCGCTATATCCGTCAAATTCGCCCGTCCACGCTTCTGACCTTCGACCCGTTCGCGCCGTATGAGCCGCACCCGGATCACCGCGCCGTCGCGTTCGCCGCGATGGAGGCCGCGGGTTTCGCGTCGCTGCCGTTTTATCATCACGAACACCTGCGCGAGGGACTCGAGACGCACTACGTCGCCGAAACGTATTACTTCGCCAAGCGCCCGCGCGACGTGAACAAGCTCGTCGACATCACGCCGCACATCGACAAGAAGATCGAATCGATCCTCTGCCACGAAAGCCAGGTGCGCATGATGGTCGAGGACGTGAAGCGAACGTTCGCCGCGACCGGCGGCGATCCGAACGCGCTGGCGATGCTCGACGCCGACAACCCCGGCCCGGTGATCGAAACGTTCGTGCGGGCGTGGGCGGCCGGGGTCGGCGAGCGCGCCGGCGTGGAATACGCCGAGGAATACCGCTACGAGCGCGCCGGCGATCTCATCCGCGAACTGACCGGAGACGCCGCGCCGGAATGAAGATTGAAGATTGAAGAATTAAATCGCAAGAATGATTTCGGCAGGCCGTGAGCGGGTGCTTTTCGGAAGCGTGGAACGCAACCCGACCCGCGTCAGGCAATCTTCAATCTTCAGTCTTCATTCTTCAGTGCCCTCCGCCCGCACGGTGACCCGCGTGTTCTTGAACGCGGGCGTGCGCGATTGAGGATCCACGCGCCGCGCCGTCAGCCCGTTGGCCTCCGGGTAATACATCAGCGCGTTGCCGGGGCGGATATCGAACGGCCGCGCGAGCACGCGCGCGCGGCCCGTATCGCTTTGCACCGTCACCCAGGCGTTCGTCGAAATCGACAGGCGCGCCATGTCCTCGCGCGACAGCAGCACCACATCGCGCCTCTCCTGCCCGCGATAGATGTCCTCTTCCTCGAAAACCACGGTATTGAACTGCCCCTCCGAACGCACGGTCATCAGACGCAGACGCGCATCGCCGTTTGCCTGGGGGATTGGATGCGCCGCGAACCGCGCGCGGCCGTCGCCGGTCGAAAATCGCGGCGTGTGATAGACGCGGCCGGGGATCGTGAATTCGCGCTTCGTGTCGTCGATCGCGGCGACCTCGGACATCTCCGGCACGAGCCGCGCGATCCATCGGCGGATGTTGCGGTGGTCGGCAAGCTCGTTCCAGTCGAGCGGACCGCCTCGTTCGAGTACGCGACGTCCTAGCTGCGCGATCACCTCCACCTCCGTGCGCGTGCCGGGGTGCCGTCTCGGGCCGCCATCGGACAGGCGCACGAAGTTGAACATCGACTCCTGCGTCGTCGCCTGACTCTCCTCGTCGCGCGCCGCGACGGGCAGGACGATCGTCTCCTTGCCACGCCCGTGCGCATGGCCGGTGTTGAGCGAGGTGGAGAGGTACGCGACCAGATCGATTTTCGAAAGCGCCTCCCTCGCGTACGCGGAATCGGGATTCGAACCGTAAAGGTTTCCGCCAAGGCCGATCGCCGCGCGCATCTTCCCTTCGTGCGCGGCCTCGACGCACGCCATCGTGTCAAAGCCCTTCATTGCCGGCACCGGCACGCCGTAATCCGCGAACCGCTCGATCACCGCCTTCTTCAGCGCGGGCGTCACACCCACCGTGCCGATGCCCTGCACGTTGCTGTGACCGCGGATCGGCAAAAGCCCCGCGTGCCGGCGACCGACCATGCCGCGCATCAGCGCGAGGTTCGCGATCCACCGCACGTTCTCGACGCCGTGTTCGTGGTGCGTGATGCCCATCGTCCACGCGAACACCGCCGCGCGCGCGTTCGCGTAAATGTCAGCCGCGCGCTCGATCGTTTCACGCGCCACGCCGGAAGCCGCGACGATATCGTCCCAGTTCGCGGCCTCGACGATTGCGCGCGTCTCGTCCCATCCGGCTGTCGCCTCGCGGATGAACGCGATGTCGATGGCGCCGCGCGCCAGGATCGCCTTGGCGACGCCGACGAAAAACGCGATGTCGCCGCCGATGTTCGGCTGCACGTACAGGCTCGCGATGTCGCTGCCGAAAAGGAGACTCCACCAGTCCGACGGCACGCGAAAACGCACGAGCGCCGGCTCGCGCACGGGATTGACGACAACGACGTTCCCGCCGCGGCGGCGCAGGCGCGCCATCGTCGCCATGAGGCGCGGGTGATTCGACGCCGGGTTGCCGCCGATCAGAAACAGCGTGTCCGCGCGTTCGATATCGGCAAGCTCGACGGTCGCCGTGCCCGTGCCGAAGGACTGCGCAAGGCCGACGCCGCTGGCCTGATGGCAATAATACGAACAGTTGTTGACGTGGTTCGTGCCGTAAACGCGCGCGAACAGTTGCAATAAAAAGCCCGCCTCGTTCGACGAACGGCCGGAGAAATAGAAGAACGTTTCGTCCGGTTTCGTGTCGCGCAGCTTATTGGCGATGCGGGCAAGCGCCTCGTCCCAGGAGATCGGGCGATAGCGGTCGTCATGCGGCCCCGCGTAAAGCGGCGTGGCCAGTCTTCCCGCCGCTTCCAGCTCGCGGGGGCTCATCGCCTCCATTCGCAAAAACGGATGCGCCGCGAACCAGGCGTCCGCGAGCGCGGCTTGCATGTCCGCAGCCATCGCCTGCAACGATTTCTTGCAAAACTCCGGGAAGTGGCCGAGCTCGTTGCGCATGCCGCCGGCCTGGCCGCCCATGCCGACCGCGCACGTCTTGCAGGCATTGCGCGAACGCATCGCGCGCCAAAGGCGAACGGGTCCGACGCGCCACGCGACGCGAAATGCGTACGCGATCGCACGCCAACCGCCGCCGGCGTCAACAGGCTTCATCGGCCATCCGCGGTCTTCGAATTGTGCATGCGGTTCATCATGTCCATCGCGTCCATTATATCTATCCGAACGCTTTTTGGACGCTTTTACCGCCGCGCCTGGACCGACAGTTCATCGCGCGTGTTCACGTTGACCCACGCGGTCGCGACGTGCGGCGGCACGCCGGGCGTGCGAACATCGCCGCGTTCGGCGAGATCGCGCGGACCCTTGCCGGCCCTGCCCAGATCGGCCAGCGCGCCGAGCGCCGCCGGTTCGTAGAGCGCGAGCATCGTCTGCACCTCGTCGCCGACGCGCGGCAGGACGGCGATCGACGCCGCGTCGCGCTCGCTTACGAGCCACGCGATCGCCTCGGGCGTGACCCGCGGCATGTCGCACGCGACGAAAATCCACGCCGCGTCCGGCGCGCTCGTCATGGCGGTCAGCATGCCCGCGAGCGGGCCGGAGCGAGGCGCGGCGACCGTCGGGTCGTCGGCGAGCGCGGCAAGCGACGCAAGCGCCGGCGGCACCGAACCCGCGCCAAGAAGCGTCACCTCGAAACCCGCTTCGACAAACGGCGCGCACGCAAGCTCGATCAGCGTGCGTTCGCCGATGCGCTCCAGATGCTTGGGCGCGCCCATCCGACGGCTCTCGCCGCCGAACAGCACGCCGGCGCGGATGGGGACGGTGGTCATGACGAACATTATGGACCGAATGGGCGGCAATGAAGAAACATCTCGCGCGATGCTCACGGACGCGGTTCACCCTTCGCGACCGCGCGTAAAACGGCACGGTTCGTCGAATCACCACGGCACGTCAAACCCCGCCCACCCCGCGACCTGCACGGGCCGATCCGCGATCGCCTGCCCCGCCAACGCGACTTCGAGCGCCGTGAAGCGGAAACGCACGCCAAGTTGCCCGTAGGCGCCGGCGAGGTCGTTTCCGCGATCGGGCGGATCGATGCTCGTGCGGTCCGTTTCCGCCGTCCGTTCGCGCTCGGTTCGGCGCGTCGTGGTGGCGTCGAACGCAAGGCCGCCCGAAAGGTGCGGCGCGATGTCCATCGCCGGGCGCGGATCGTTCGCCTTCGCGGGCGGCGCGAGTTCGATCGGCACGTGCACGGCGAATCCGGTGAGCAGGCCCGCATCGGCCGACCACTCACGCGCCATGATTTCGCCCTCGCTCGTTTTGCGCGTGCGTTCGAAGGTTTTTTCCTCGGCGCGGCCGAAGTATTGAGCCTCGAATCCCGCGAGCAGAAACGGCAGCGACACCGGGCGGATGGAACCATTGATGCGAAACAGCCAGCCGGCGTCGTGCGCATCGTCCCACACCGCGCCCACTCCCGCCGCGAGCACGAACATCGTCTCGTCCGGCGAGTCGTCGAAAGTCTCGGCCGTGGCGGGAGGATCGCCCGGATCGGCCTCCTGACCGCACGCGGCCGCGGGAAAAAGGAGCGCGGCGAAAAGGACGAAGCAGGTGAGATGCTTGCGCTCCCAGGGCATGCCCGCGCGCCGGCGGCGCGTCATTTCGATGCGCTCGCGGGTAGCGGCGTAACGGTGATCGTGTGCGTTTGCAAAAGCGGATCCGCGTCGACGGTCACAAGGCGCGTGTCCGCGTCGAACGCGAACGACCACGCCGCCTCGGCGTCGGTCGACGCGACATCAAACCCATCCGGGAAATGGCGCGCGGGGATGTAGATCGTCGTTTGCGGCGCGTCGTCCGTGTTTTTGAATTCCACCGTGAACGTGCGCGTCGTCTCGTCGAAACCGTACGCAACAAGACGCCCCGCCGTCGCGCGCGGATACGGGCGATCCAGATGATCGAGGAAGATCGCCTTGTCGTCGCCGTTCGCGTCGATCAGGCCGTACTGATTGTCGTCGCGCCAGAAGACCCACCACGTGGAATGCGCCATCGCCTCGTCGAGCACCGTGGAGGCGTCGCGCGTGTATTCGCCGGCGCCCGGCGCCTTGGAGACGATGCCCATCTCGCCAAGCAGAAGCGGCGCGCCGAACGCGATCGCCTCGCCGGACACCTTCGCCATCAGGTTGCGGATGCGATCGATGCCGAAATCGTATCCGCGCGAACCGCCCGTGCCGGTATCGCCCGGATAGAGATGGGGGCCAAAAATGAGGCGCGGATCGTCGATCGGGTCCATGACGAACGGCAGGCCGATGCCATCGATGATCGACGGCTCGATGACGATGTACGCAGCTTGATGATGCGCGCGGATCGCGTCGATAAAACGCACGTACAGCGGACGCAGGAGCGGGTTCTCGAACGTCCACGGCAACGTGCGCCATCCGGCGACCGGTTCGTTGAAAAGGTCGAACGCGAACACGCGGTCGTCATCCGCGAAGTGCTCCGCGACGCGGCTCCACGCCTCCACGAAGTCGTCCAGATAGTCCGGGTGCGTCCAGAAGTCGGTCGTCGCGGCCATGTAGTTCCACGGCCAGGCGCCGCCGGCGAAGTCCTCGCAGATCCAATCGGGGATGCCGTTGCCGCCAAGCGGCTTGCACCAGTTCCATTGGTGCATGTCGATGATGACGCGAAGCCCGGCGTCGGACGCGTATTGGACGGCCGGATCGACGACATCCGGCAGGTAGGTGTCGTCCCACACGCCGGGATCGGGTTCGAGGTAGTCCCACGCGATCGGCAGGCGGACGACGTTGAATCCCCAGGACGCGATGCGCTCGAAATCCTCCGGCGCGTGGTTGAACCATCCGAATTCCATGCCCATGTAATTCGCGCCGCGCAGGACGATCTCGCGTCCCATTTCGTCCAGCAGCGGCACGCGCGCGGATTCGTCGTCGTCGCCGGTATCGTCGTCTGCCGTGTCGTCATCGCCGGTGTCGTCGTCCACCGTGTCGTCATCGCCGGTATCGTCGTCCACCGCGTCGTCGTCCGCGTCTTCATCGTCGTCGGCGTTGTCGTCGTCAATGGCGTCGTCGTCCGCGCCGTCGTCGTCGTCGGCGTTGTCGTCATCCACCGCGTCGTCATCATCGATGGCGGGAAGTTCGCCCGTGTCGCCGCCCGCGTCCGAGCCGGTATCGTCATCGCATGAACATCCGGGCAACGCGACGCCAAACACCGACAGAACGACCATCAGAAGCAGCGCGTGAACACGCGTTATCGCCAATGAAAACCTCCGAATTCTCAAAGCACGCGATCCATCGTAGGCGGTGGATCGACGCGCGACAACGCATCGAGCACCCGTTCGCGCCCGTTTTTTTGCGTCGCGAATGGAGACTTTCGTTGCAAGACTTACGCGCACGGAAACGGCAATCGAAAAGTCGTGTGAATGGAGCCACACAACGCGCAATCGCGACTAGACCGCGCGGCGCCGCCCTATACTCTAAGGGGCACCAGCAAGCCCGCCTTGCAGTTATTTTAAGCGGGAAAATCAAGTTTTTCGAAGAAAATCGAGGAGGTCGAAGAGATGAAAAGAATGATGGTGTTATTGTTTGTCGCCATGTTCGCCGTCTCGGGAACGGCTTTTGCCAAGGGCGGTGACGACAAGGCGTACAAAACGGGAGCCGCCGCCGCGATGGAGGCCTGCCACGACGCCGAGCGTGAGGTGGGACTCATGGCCAAGGACCCGGTGACGGGCCAGGAATTCGAAATCACGGAAAACACGCCGCACTTCGAGAAGGACGGCCGTCACTGCTATTTCCAGAACGACGCCAACAAGTCGAAGTTCAAGGAAATGAAAAAGGGTAGCGCCGCCGGCGCCGCATCAATGCCCAAGTGAGGGCGCCTGATGCCGCGCGCCCGCGCTTGCGCTTTTTCGCGAAGCGTCGAGGCGCCAGCAATATTTTGAAGGAGAAAATGATGTTGGAAAAATCGATTCATGGATACCTGATCGTTGCGCTGGTCCTTCTGCTTTCGGCCGGCGTCGCGTTTGCCGCGGGCGACACGCTGAGTTCGAAGGGAAGCCCCGGCACGGATAAGGAATTGGCCGAGGGGCAGCGCGCCTGGGATCCCGGCTGTTCGCAATTCGTGACGGTCGGTGAGGAAGGCACGCTGCACGTCGAATACGACGACCAGCACTACTACTTCGGCTCCCAGTCATGCCAGGACAAGTTCCTGAAGAATCCGGGACAGTTCCTGAAGGGCGAACCCGAAATGCAGGAGCGCTCGCTGATCGGCGAGGAGCCTGAAGCCGAAGAGGAAGCCGAGGAATATTGATCCCGGCGACCAGCGAAAATCGCAACCACCGAGCGACTATCGAACCTCGGCCGCAAGGCCGGGGTTTGCGCTCGGCACGGATGGCCCTGGCCGCCGATCCGAATCGCGCGACGGATCGATCGGGCGGGCCGTCCCCACCAAGGAGCGACCCATGTTGAAAGCGTCAATGATGTTTTTTGTCGCGGCCGCGTTGATCCTGTTCGCTTCCGCCGGCCCGGCCGGCGCGGTTGACGGCGATATCGTCAGCTCCGAAGCGAGCCCCGGCACCGATGTCGCGCTCGAAAAGGGGCGCGCGTGGGATCCGGCATGCCGGACAGCCGTGATCATCCGAAAGGACACGCCGAGCCTGATGTACGACGGCAAGTACTTCTATTTCAGCTCCGACGAATGCGCCGAGACGTTCCGGCAGGATGCGTCGTCGTTTGTACGCACCCCGATCGGCGCGACGTATTATTGGGATAGCCAACGCTAGGCCCCAATCCATCGAGACTTTGAACCTCGGCCCCGCGGCCGGGGTTTTTCTTTTGCGCGAGATGTGGAACGATTCGCGCGGGCGACGCGTACCAAATCGCGTCATGGGAAACGGGCGCGCCGTGCGCCCGGCAACGCCAGGTTCAAAAGGAGGACTTCATGCGTCGAACGATCGTCATTCTCGTGGCCGCGCTTTTCGCGCTTTCCGTCGTCGGAGCCGCGATCGCCGAGGAAAGCGCCGAGGCCGAAAAAGCCGCCGCGGCGGGCGAAAAGGTCAAGGATCCCGTGTGCGGCATGATGGTCACCGTCAACGACGACGCGCACCACGCGACGCACGAGGGCGATGACTATTACTTCTGCTCCGCGGCGTGCAAGGAGAAGTTCGAGAAGGAGCCGGGGAAATATTTGAAGAAGTAGGAGATAAGAGATAGGAAATAGGAGATAGGAAATAGGAAATAGGAAACGCAAGTGAGATTGCGCGGGAGAGAAACCGTACGGTCTCACTTCTTTTTTTCGTTCCGACTCTCGCGCAGTTTTCGGCGCATCGCCGTCAACATGCGTCCAACTTCCGCCATGCGTCCGCGAAGCGCTTCCGTTTCCGCGCGCGGAAACCAATCCAGGTCTTCGCACAACGTGACAAGCGTTTCGGTTTCCGCCAACGATCCTTGGGCAATCGCCAGAAAATGGGCTTTTTCGGCTTTCGTTTCCCGCGACCAACCCTCGGCGATGTTTGCCGGTATCGATACTGCGGCCCGCGTGACCTGCGACCTCATGCCGAAAAGTTCTTCGCGCGGCAGATTCGGAACGACGCCATAAACGGCGCGCGCCACGTCCATCGCTTTTTGCCAAATCGTCGTCTTGCGGTAATGCAACGAATCGCCCACGGCGGCTCCTCGGCTCTATTTTCTATTTCCTGTTTCCTATTTCCTCAAAAATAAACATTAATCCCCGCCAGCCCGTCGTAAGTGCCGTAGTCGTCCGCCCGGAAGAATTCCTCGTTCGCGCCGCCGATGGACGAGTAGCGGCCTTCCAGGCGGAAGAAGAAGAATTTGTTGATCATCCAGTCGAAGCCGGCGACGCCCATGTAGCCGACAAGCCAGTCGTCGCCGGAATTCGAAAGCGGGATGGTGCGTTCGTGGCCCTTGCGTTCGATGACGAGGTATTTGCCGCCGGCGGCGGCGCCGAGGTAGGGGTTGAAGGGGTACTTGCGGAAGGGTTCGACGCGCAGCGTCGCCCAGTAGGGCATCGCGCGCCAGAAGCTCTGGCCGGTGCCGTCGAGTTCGACAAGCTCGCCCTCGTGGAAAAAACGCTTGGGCGCGCCCTCTCCGTATTCGTATCCGAGATCGCCGGAGATCGAGAAGTTCCACAGGACGTAATATTTCGCGTTCAGTTCGATGTGCAGGAAGTAAGGAAACTCGTCGTGCAGCTCGTTGTCGGTCGCGAAGGTCGGACCGGCGACGGCGCCGGCGGACAGGCCGCAGCGCGCCTCCGTCTTGCGCGCGTGCGCGGGAAACGCGAGCGCGAGCGCGGCGACAAGCACGGCGGCTCCCGAAAGCCACGGCGATAGGGCAAAACGGCGCATTCGGCGGAGCATATTACACCAACGTAGAGGCTTGCAAAGCGGGGCAGACAAATCGAAGGATTCGACCGTCCGATTCCGCGAGATGCGCATGAACGCAATGCCGCGCCCGGCTGTGGCGGGCGATTTATCGTCACGTTCCACGCGGGTTTCGTGTTCGGCGCGGAGATGGCGGGGATTGCGAAAGACGTCTCGCAACCCGTGGCGATCGTATCGCACGTCTTTTC
>JAIOHV010000102.1 GCA_019912885.1 bacterium | reverse complement strand
CGGAGCGGGGGCCTGCGTTTGCGGCCCTGACATCGCGAACGCGGTGCCGACCGCGCACTCCGGCCCCGCTCGGAGCGGGGGCCTGCGTTTGCGGCCCTGACATCGCAAATGCGGTGCCGACCGCGCACTCCGGCCCCGCTCGGGGCGGGGGCCTGCGTTTGCGGGCCTGACATCGCAAATGCGGTGCGCCTCTCGACTACGTCTCGATCCGGTAATATTTGAACGCCCACCACGCGAGAAACAGCATGACGCCGCCGATGAGACCGCCGGCGACGCCGCCCCACGGGCGCTCGGCGGTGATGCCGAGGTATTGGTTGAGCAGCGGCACGATGAAGGCGGCCATTCCCGCGGCGAACTTGGTGATCAGCCCTTCCATGCCGTTGTACATGGCCTCGCGCCGGTAGCCGGTGAGCTTCTCGTCGTGGTCCATGACGTCGGCATAGATCGGGCGCGGCAAAACGAGCGCGGTCGCGATGGGGAACGAGATGAGGAACATGACGCCCAGGCAATGCGCGAACATGATCCATGAATTCGAGAGCGGAGCGCCGAACAGGCTCGCCACGAAGGACACGATCCAGCCGATGAACGGCGCGTGATAAAACGACGAGAGCATCACGAGCCCGAACCCGAAGCCGGCGAGGCCGATGGAGAAGATCTTCTTTTTTCCGTGCCTGGCCGCGAGTTTCGAGACAAGCGGAAACAGAACGGCCGCGGCGATGACGATGACGCCCTGCAACCCGCCCGCGAGGCCCTCGCCGAATCCCATGACGTTGATGACCATGAACGGGATCAGCGCGACGACGATGTCGATCCCCAGGCGCAGGAACGAGACGGAGATGACGTAGGGCGGAAACGCCGGGTTCTTGATCGATTCGATCATCGCCT
Organism: bacterium; assembly: GCA_019912885.1. Lineage (NCBI taxonomy): Bacteria > bacterium. The sequence goes on along the minus strand of JAIOHV010000102.1, from coordinate 40,291 downwards.
GAAGGAACTTGAACGGCACCGCCTTCGACGCGCTCCACTCCGTTTCGCGCACCAGCGAGATGGAAATGAAAAAGCAAAGCGTGAAGATGACGGCCAGGATAATGCCCGCGACCTCGTAGCCGTTGTCGAGCGTGATCGGGCCGATCGTCAGCCCCGCGCCGAACGCCTCGAGGATCGCGCCGAGCCCGATCGTGCCGATGACCATCGCCACGACGTCCTGATACGCCATCGCCTCCGAGACGCGGATACGCTCGCGGTTAAACGGCGTGATCTCCGGCAGCAGCGCGAGGTACGGCGCGACGACCACCGTGTAGAAAAACCAGAAGCCCGACAGCATGAACGCGATCCACAAAAAGTTCGGCGTCACCGCGAGCGGTCCGACATTGAACCACACCGTGCCGATTCCGCCGGACTCCGGCGGCATCCAGATGAGGATTGAAAACAGCGCGAGAAGCGGCGTGCCCCAGAGCACCCAGGGTATGCGCCGGCCGCGCTTGAAGCGCCACTTGTCGGAGTAGTAGCCGACCAGCGGATCGGCAATCGAGTCGACAAGCCGCCCGAACAGGCCGAGGAACGCGATTCCCCACGCGGAGACGAGGAACATCGGCGCCTGTTGCGTCAGGACGATGCCGGTCATTGGCACGGCCGCGGAGCCGGCGTCGGCCATGCGGCCGGTGTAGAAATAGATCAGCCAGCCCGCGACGATCGCCGGCGACAACGATACGCCAAGCTCGCCGAACGAGTACGTGAACATCTCCGCGAACGAGAGCTTGCGCCCGTTCTCGTGATCAAGCTCCGGCCGCACGTCGCCGTCGGTCATGGTTGCCCCTGGGTATGCACGCGAAATCGGGGAACGCTAGCACAAGGGACGCAAAGAGTTGATAGCCGCCCCGCGTGCGTCGTGGGCCGGCTGTTGGGAAACGCGACATCGCATTCGAAGCAGGTGAGGACACCTGCGGTCCCAGGGAGTCGCCGCGCGGTGTCGACGGGGGGCGTGGTATTTGGGGGCGTGTCGGGATGGCGGAACTTTTTTACGAAGCAGGTGAGGACACCTGCGGTCCCAGGGAGTCGCGCTCGAAGCAGGCGGGACGCCTGCGCTCCCAGGCTTGTTGCGATGATTTTTCAGACTTCCAGACTTCCAGACTTCCAGACTATTTCTCAGACGTACTCCAACCCGTTCGTCGCGAGAATGTCGTCCAGCACCGCCTTCGCGTTTTCCGCCTTCGGCCCCAGCGGGTTCGTGATCAGCGCGCGGAACGCGGCGCCGTACGACTTGTTCAGCGCCGCCTCGATCGTCAGCTCCTCGTACGCCTTCACCGACTGCACGAGCGCGCGGATGTGCGGCTCCATCGGCGCGGTGGGAATCGTGTGCGCGCCGTTCGCGTCGATCTTCGCCAGCACCTCAACCACGCTCGCGTCGGGCAGGTCCGGCATCGCGCCGCCGTTGTGCGTGTTGACGGTGTGCTCCGCGCCGGTGTCGTGCACGATCGCGTCGATCAGTTCCACGGCGATCTTGGAATAGTACGCGCCGCCCCGCTGGTCGAGCTCCGCGGGCTTCGTGACGACCGACTCGTCGCGGTACTTCGCAAGAAGCGCGTTTTCGATCTCCATCACCTCCTCGGCGCGCGTTTTCGTTTTCGACTTCAACTCCGCGATGACGGAATCCGTGTTGTAGAAATAGCGGCAGTACCAAAGCGGCAGCGCGCCAAGCGAATGCAGCAGCTCCGGCGCGATCTGCAGGTCGGGGATGTTTTTGGGTCCATCGGCGCCTGCGAGCACCTCCATGACGCGCGGCAGGATGTTCTCGCCGTCCACATCCACGCGGCGCACCCACCCCAGGTGGTTCAGGCCGACGGACTCCATGCGCACGCGCGACTCCTCGATGCCGAGGTATTTGGCGATATTCATCTTCATTTCGATCGGCACGTTGCAAAGCCCGACGCACCGCTCGGCGTCGGTGTGGTTCAGGATCATCTCGGTGATGAGGCCCGACGGGTTCGTGAAATTGATGATCCACGCGTCCCGGGCGACCTTGGTGACGTCGCGGCAGATGTCGAGAATGACGGGGATCGTGCGAAGCGCCTTGGCCATGCCGCCGACGCCGGTCGTCTCCTGGCCGACAAGCCCGTGACGCAGACCGAGCTTGATATCTTCGTGTCGCGCCTTCTGCCCGCCGACGCGAAACTGCGTCAGCACGAACGCGGCGCCGTCGATCGCGGCGCGCCGGTCGTTTGTCGTCGTGACCGCGAATTTGCCGCCCGCGTGACGCACCATCCGCCGCGAAAACTCACCGACGACGTCAAGCCGCGTGTTGTCGATATCCTGCAGGACGATTTCGGAAAGACCGAGCGCGCCCGCGCGCCCGATCAGGCCGTCGATGACCTCCGGCGTGTATGTGCTGCCGCCGCCGATGATGCAGATTTTCATGCTCTCCCCCTGAGACCGCCGAGCACCAGCTCGGCATGCGTCCGCGCGCGCGCATTATGAGGTTTCACCGCGAAGACGCAAAGGGCGGAAAGGAGCCGGGAGCGCCGAACGCCGGTACGATCCTGGGACCGCGGGCGGCTCGCCCGCTTATGCCGCAAACGGCAAACGACCCGGCATGCATTTTCAATCGGCGAAATCGGCGTAATCTGCGGATACAAAAAAGTTGCGAAGCGGGCGAGCCGCCCGCGGTCCCGGGGGTGACGCATGCGAATCCTGTTTCTTGGCGGGGCGGGCGAGATGGCCGTCGCGATGCGGCGGCTGATGGCGGCGGACGCCGGCATCGAGCACGTCTCCATTGCCGACATCGATCGCACGCGCGCCGAGGCGGCGGCCAGGGAGCACACGAAGTTCGCGCCGCGCGTCGTCGACGTGACGGATCGCGCCGCGCTCGCCGGCGCGATGCGCGAGTACGACGCCGCGATCAGCTTCGTCGGGCCGGCGTATCGCTTCGAGCGCCTCGTCGCGCAAGCGGCGATCGACGCGCGCAAGCCCGTCGTGACGATCGCGGACGATTACGACGCATTCCTTTCCGTGTACGAGCTCGACGGCGCCGCGCGCGAGGCGGGCGTGTTGATGCTGACCGGATTCGGGAACTCCCCCGGGCTGACGCAGGCGCTCGCGAAGGCCGGCTGCAATACGATGGACGCGCCGCGCGATGTCGACATCTTCTGGGCCGCGGGCGCGAACGAAAACGTCGGCCCGGCGAACATCCTGCACGTGATGCACCTGATGACCGGCGACACGCTGCAATGGCGGGACGGCCGCGAGGTGCGCGTTCGGTGCGGAACCGGCACGAAGATGGCGCGCATGCCCGAACCGCTCGGCGACGTGCCGTGCGTTTATACGGGGCACGCCGAGTCGGTGACGCTGCCGCGATTCATCCCCGGCCTGCAAAACGTGTGGCTTCGCGGCGGGTGCGTTCCCAGGTGGATATTTCCGTTTGTCGCGCGGCTGGCGCGGCTCGGGCTGACGAAAACGGAGCGCCGGCGCAAGGTTCTGCTTTCAATCTTCAACCCGATCATCCCGCTGTTCGCAAGCAAGAGCGATCCGGACATCTCCGCCGGGCGGGTCGAGGTGCGCGGAACGCGAAACGGCGCGGAAGCGAGTTGGACCGCGCTGTACTCCGGGCACATCGCGCACATCACGAGCGCGCCGTGCCTGGTGGCCGCGAAGATGGCGGCGGCCGGCGAATTCGCGGATTTGCCGGGGGGCGTTTATCCTCCGGAGCGCCTCTTGTCCGACCCGCGCGACTTCCTTAAGCGCGTTCGGGCGCTCGATGTACAGATCATCGAAGATATAAAAGAATAACGTCAGGGAGTCCGCGCGTTTGCGCGTAGTTATTTCGGTGTCGTTGTGAGCCGTCCCACCAACGCAAAAAAAATAGCGCCCACCTGAAAAAAATCGGGACATTCGGATCGATTTGCGCTATATTCACTTTTGGTGCAGCAGCGCCGTTAAGAGCAGGCGTTTTAGAAGTATTAGAAGCGAGTTTCGTTGCCATCTTGCCGCCGGTTTTTTTGGCGGTTTATGTTGGAGTTTGTAAAATGCGGAAAAAAGAATTCATCGTTTCGGCGGTCCGTTATGACGCAACGCGTCATCAAGTAAAAAGACTGAAACTTCACGAGCGGATGGGCGCGGTTCTCGGCGCGGAGTACGTTCTGGACAAGCTGTCCGTGCTGGCGCTTTTGACGGGCGGATACCCGGTTTACACGGCGTTTTCCGACGCGGCCGGCACGGTCAAAAAGGGCGATCCCCTCCACCGCGTGTTCAGCGACGAGAACATTTTTCTGTCGCGCAATCCGCGCGAACGCGCGCGGGACGACGTGGGGATGCTGCCGGAGTTTTAGGACGGGTCGCGGATCGCCCGCGATACCCGCGCACTCCCGCCACGCCTTTGGCGTGGCGTCCGTTTGTGGCTTCGACGCCGCACGACGCGTGCGTTGCTCCGGGGAACGCCGAACCCCCGTTCGGCATGATCCCGGTGGCGCCGAACCCCCCGGCGGCGTCGCGTTATTGCCGATGCGATCCAGCCCGCTCCCTGACGGTCGCGGCTCTGACGGAAGCGGCCCCTCCTGAGCGCGTGCCAATGATGGGTCCGAGGCTATTCAGATTGCTGACGGCTGATGGCTGATTGCTGACGGCCTTCCACCCTCACTCCACCGTCACGCTCTTGGCCAGGTTTCTGGGCTGGTCCACGTCCGTGCCTTGCAGGTCGGCGATGTGATACGCGAGCAGTTGCAGGGGCAGGACGGTCAAAAGCGGCGAGACGATCGCGGGGCAGGTCGGGATTTCGATGACGTGGTCGCTGCGGCGCGCGACGGCCGTGTCGCCCTTGGTGACGATCGACAGCACGCGCCCTCCGCGGGCCTTGGTTTCCTCCACGTTCGACAGCATCTTCTCGTAGGTCGGCGCTTTGGGCGCGATGGCGACGACGAGCATCTCCTCGTCGATCAGTGCGATCGGGCCGTGCTTCATTTCCCCCGCGGCATAGCCCTCCGCGTGCAGGTAGCTGATCTCCTTGAGCTTCAGCGCGCCCTCGAGCGCGATGTAGTGCTGCACGTGCCGGCCCAGGTACAGGTAACCTTTCGCGTTGCGCGCCGTGCGCGCGATCTCGCGGATCTTTTCCTCGCCCGCGAGGATCTGCTGCATGCGCACCGGCATGCGCGCCAGTTCCGAAAGGTGCGTCGCCGCGTCCTTTTCCGACAAAAATCCGTTGCGCCGGCCAAGCCAGATCGCCACCAGCATCAGCACCGCGAGCTGCGTCGTGAAAGCCTTGGTCGAGGCGACGCCGATCTCCGGGCCGGCGTGCGTGTAGCAGACCGCGTCGGCCGTGCGCGCGATGGACGACTCCTGCACGTTGCAGACCGCGATCGACCTTGCGCCGCGCGATTTGGCTTCGCGAAGGCTCGCGAGCGTGTCGGCGGTCTCGCCGGACTGCGAAACGACGACGCACAGCGCGCCGTTTTGCACGATGGGATCGCGGTAGCGGTATTCGCTGCCGAGATCGACCTCGCAGGGGATGCCGGCGAGCGTTTCGATGAAAAAGCGGCCGATCTGCGCGGCATGCCAGGCGGTTCCGCAGGCCAGCAGGGTGACGCGCTGGACGTCCGCGGCGTTGATGGCCTCGAGGCCGCCGCCGTCGAAATAGACGTTTCCCTCGGGCAGGGTGAAGCGTCCCTCCAGGCTCGAGATGATCGCCTGCGGCTGCTCGAAAATCTCCTTGTGCATGAAGTGCTTGTGGCCCTCTTTTTCCGCGGCCACGGGATTCCACGCGATGACGCGGGACGGGCGCTCGACTTCGGCGTCGCCGTGGAACACGCGGACGCCGTCGCGCTTCACAATCGCGATATCGTCGTCCTCCAGGTACACGATCTTGTTGGCGTGATTGAGGATCGCCGGGACGTCCGAGGCGACGAAGTTTTCGCCGTCGCCGAGCGCGACGATCAGCGGGCTCGCCTTGCGCGCGACGATCATGCGGTCGGGCTCGTGCCTGCTGACGACCAAAAGCGCGTACACGCCCTCAACGTGCGTGAGGGCTTCCTTGACCGAGTCGAACAGGTTCAGGCCGCGATCGTGCGCGAGCCGGATCAGATGCGCGACGATCTCGGTGTCGGTGTCGCTCGAAAAGACGCACCCTTTTTTCGCCAGCTCGTCGCGCAGGTCGGTGTGGTTTTCGATGATGCCGTTATGGACGATGGCGATGCCGTCGACGACGTGCGGATGGGCGTTTTGCTCGGTGGGGCGGCCGTGCGTGGCCCAACGGGTGTGCCCGATGCCGAGCGTGCCGTCGATCGGCACCTCGGCGAGGCTGGATTCCAGGTTGATGAGCTTGCCGACGGAGCGGCGAAGGCGAAGCTCGCCGTCATGGACCAGCGCGACGCCGGCCGAGTCGTAGCCGCGGTATTCGAGCTTTTTGAGCCCGTCGATCAGGATGTCCCGCGCGTCCTTGCCGCCGATGTAGCCAATAATTCCGCACATTTTAAAAAAACTCCGTTTTTTCAAAAAACCATGTCGGTCATCGTTATCTATCGGCGTTTTGGCGTAAAGCTGGAATATCCTGAAAGGGAAGGAAGGCTACAGGGTGGACGAAATGGACCGAATGGACTGAATGGACATGATGGACGGGTTATTGGAAGTGCGTCGCGGGCAGGACGGATTTTGAGCGGGGGTAGGCGGCGCGCGTCAGGTTTGCGCGTCGTCCATTCAGTCCATTTTGTCCATGGTGTCCATGGGCGTTCGGCGAGCCTTGCGCGCGTTCAGGGTCCGTCGCGGCGGTCCTTGCGCGTGCGATACAGGCGCTCGGTGAAGCCGCCTTCGCTTACGAACGCGTCCGCCTGCGCGGCAAGCTGCTTGCCCAAAAGGTGTATCGCCACGCCGGTCAAAACGAGCGCGGCGTTGGCGGCCGTTTCCGCAAAGGCGGATCGCGCCGGCGCATTTTCCTTCACCCACGCGGCGACGTCGTCCGCGGTCGAACAACGCCGTTCGATCAGGGGCGTTCGTCGCGGATCGTCCGCCGGCCAAGGCGAATAATTCCGCTGACGAAGAAAATCCTCGTAATCAAGGCGCAACTCTTCAAGGCTCGCGCGCGCCACGTTCGTCAATTTCATCTCGCTCTTTTTCGACGTACCGCTTGCGACGCTGCCTTCGGCGATGTTCTGCACGCCCGAGCGCGCGGCCTGCACCATCTGATCGCGCGTGCGGCTTTTCTTGTCGATGTAGCGTTCGCAAAAACGAACCGTCACATCAAAAACAAGTTGTGCAATCCGGAAGCTTTTCAGGTTGCGATAGCCACCGTGTTTGACGATGATTCCGCCGTCGCGGTTTGCGGTTGCCGGCCTTTTGTTCGTTTTGTCCATGTCCATTCAGTCCATTTTGTCCATCATGTCCATGGCAGCGGTTTCCACGCTCAACTCTCCGGTTCGTCCTCTTCCTCCGCCATCCCCAGCTTCGCCAAAAACTCCGCCATCCGCCGCTTGGGCAGGTCCGGCTTTTCGCCCTTGATCATCGCGCGGATCGCGTCGATCTCGTCGGACGCAAAACGCCGGCCGTTAAGGATGTGGCGCTCGAAAGACTCGTACGCGAACGGACACACCACCTTCACGATATCGGCAATGGCGCGCGAAAACAGGCGGATTTCGAGCTGTGCGTGCGCGTCCAGGCGCAGACTGAGGAAATGAAACAGGTTGTGCAGGTCCATCTGCCAGTAAAACTCCGTGTAAAGCGATAACGGCAGATTGATGCGCGACAGCTCGCGCGAAACGCCCTCGGCCAGCAGCGCCTCATAGTGCTCGTAGGTCTCGCGATTCATCCGCACGAGATCGTCGCGGAACTTCGCGGCGATCGCCTCGGGCGCGGCCTGGTCCGCGCGCCCCTGCCGGTTCGTCTCGCTCTGGAAATTCACGTGCTCGATCTCGGGCACATAGAACTCGTCGCGCATCACGGAATAACGGCCGCTGATTTCGTTCATGCGCGCGGTGCGGTGCCTGACCCATTGACGCGCCACGAAGATCGGCATTTTCACGTGGAACGTGAAGTTCACCTGCTCGAACGGCGACGTATGCCGGTGACGCATCAGGTAGTCGATCAGCCCCTTGTCCTCGCGCACCGTTTTGGTGCCCGCGCCATACGACACGCGCGCCGACTGCACGATGCGCGCGTCCGAGCCGAGGTAATCGACAAGGCGCACGAAGCCCTTGTCCAGGACGGGAAATTCCTTGTCGAGAAGCGCGTCGGCTTCGGGATTGTCTGCGTGGGCCATGATCTCGCGGGGGAAAGGGGTTGACGGATTCTTGCCGTCCGTCCGGGCAGCGTCAAGGCGGCGGCGCGACGCGCATGGACATCATGGACAAAATGGACCTCATGGACGAAACGCAAACCTGACGCGCGCGCCGCCTACCCCCATCCAAAATTCGTCCTACCCGCCGCGCGCTTCCAGCAGCGTCAAGGCGGCGGCGCAAGGCGCATGGACATCATGGACAAAATGGACCTCATGGACGAAACGCAAACCTGACGCGCGCGCCGCCTGCCCCCGATCAAAATCCGTCCGACCCGCCGCGCGCTTCCAGCAACCTGTCCATCCTGTCCATTCGGTCCATTCGGTCCATTTTGTCCATTCGTTCGGGCGTCCGCCGTTGCGTTCCCGCCCCGTGCCGCGCGGCCGGTCAGCAGCCGCAACCTCCACAGCCGTCGTCGTCGTCGTCATCGTCGCCTTTGTCATCGTCGTCATCGTCGTCGTTCCCGTCGTCGTTCGCGTCGTCGTCGTCGGCCGTGTCGTCATCGTCGACGGCATCGTCATCGTCCGCGTCGTCGTCATCGTCGCCCGGCGGGCAGTCGAGGGAGAGCAAGAAGAGCTGGATGTCGAAAAAGGCCGAATCCGGCCCCTTGAACCGGATCGCGCCGGCCAGGTATTCGATGGGATCCATGTCGTCGTCGCCGGCATCGTCGTCATCGGCATCGTCGTCGTCGTCGTCGCCGATTCCCGAAAGATCGGGCGTGTACTGGACGAACACCGTGGTGTCGAAGGTGTTCTGCGTGTCGGTGATCTTGCCCGACACTTCGAGAAAGTGCGGTAAGACGAAGGTGCGCTTGGCCTGGTCCCAATCCGTGTGATCGAAATAAAGCAGCGCCGCCCGCGTCGTGCCGTCGCCGTCGATCGTGTGCCCGCCGGCGAAAAGCACGTCGCCGTTGTCGTCGAACGTGTTGATGACGCCAAGCAACCCCTGGTCGGACGGGTCCCAAGTCCCATACCACGCGGACGTGCCCGATGCGTCGTACGCCTCAACGAGCGTCTCCTGGTCCGGTCCCTTGGCCGGGGCGGTCACGTCCGGGGGGTTGAAGGCGAACGTCGCCAGATCCATCGTGGGGACCGAGCCGTCGGCGAAACTCTCCAGGACCGTTTGTTCGAGCGCGCCCGGGGACAAGTCCGGGTTGAAGGAGCCCGCCGCGCGCGATGCGTCGATCGTTTGGGCGTCGGACGAGATGAAGGCGTCGTTGGCGCCGTGGTAGTTTCCGCCGATGAGAATCGTTTCGTCCACCACCACGATGTTCGTCACCACCGTGCGCGTCGTGCCGACGGGCGGCTGCAAAACGCCGCTGCGCACGACGTTTCCGCCGCTATTCCATTGCACGCCCGTCAGACGCGGCCCGGTCGGCCCCCACGTCTCGCCGCCCACGATAATGCCGCCTTCGCCATCGGGCGCGACCTTGCGGGCGACGTCGTGGCCCGCGGTTTCGCCCGCGTACGTGCGTTCCCACAGGCGATTGCCCGAGAGATCGTATTTGATGACAAGCCAGTCCACGTGCGCCTGTCCGCCGGGCGTTCCGTATCCCACCGCGTAGAGCGCGTCGCCAGACCGCGTCACCGCGAACGCGCAGTCCTCGCCGGACGCGCCCGCGTCGAACAGATCTTCCTTCACGGGCGTGCCGTCCTCGTCGAAAATCACGAGCGTGAAATCGCCGCCGGTGCCCGTGTTCGACGAATACCCCGCGGCGGCAAATGGGCCGGCGGGCAGCGTCGGGTCGAGCCAGGCGTCGTTGAAGGAGTCGAACCCGGCGGCGGGGCCGTCCCACTCCGTCGAAATCTTCGTTTCCTTGGAAAACGGCCGCCACAGCGAAACAAAGCCGTCGGCGTCCGAAGCCGCGTCGTTCTTCGCCGTCCACCCGGCCATCGCGAGCGTGTCGCCTGCGTGGCGAAACGCGGTCGGCGTGTCGTCGAAGTGCGACGAACCGTCGTACTCAAACGTCCCCATCAGCGTGTGGCAGTCCTTGCTTTCCTCCGCATGGGCGAAGGCGAACACGCCGACGGCCAGCACAATCGTCCAGAATAACTTCATGAAACGTAACATGCGGCGCTCCCATGGATGATGTGAACTCGATGACAATACCGGTCGTGCATGGTTTTTTCAAACCATCCAAAAAAAACGCGCCCCTTCAAGGGCGCGTTTCCTGTCAGGTGATTTTACGGATTTCCTCGAATGGGTTCGCCTGGGCAGGCCGGTTTGGGGCCGTCATTCCTCCCAGCAGGCGCTGACGCACGGTTCCAGGCAGGCCTCGGTTTCTTCGCAGGTTGTCGCATTGGCGGTGCACTCGCACATGCAATCGACGATCCGCTCACTCCCTTCGGTATCCAGGCAATCGGAAACGATGGCCTGGGCGCAGAACTGAACGTCGTCGTAAACGTCGCAAGCGACCAGCTCGCCGCAAGCGTCTTCCGCGGTGCACTCGTCGTCATCGTCGTCATCGTCCGCGTCATCGTCGTCGTCGTCCGCGTCGTCGTCATTGTCGTCGTCGTCATCGTCATCGTCATCGTCGTCGTCGCCGCAGGCGGCGGAAAGGCCGACGGCCGCGATCAAAAACAGAAACGCAAAAAGGGCGTAGACGAATGAATTCGGATTCCTCATGGCCAAAGCCTCCTTGTTGTGAACCCGATCGCGGCGCACATGGCCGCCGCTTGCCGGTCCCTATGAGCAACTTGCGTGCCGCGAATGTCAAGCGCGGCGAATTCGCGAGCGAATATCGATCGTTGCGCCCTGGACCCGGCCGGGCGCCCGTCGCCGTCGCGTCGCCGGATGCGAGATGCGCGCGCCGAAAATTCGTGGGACGCCACGGCTTTTTGTTGTGATGCTTTCAAAAAAAACGCGCCCTCTCGGACGCGTTTCCGCAACGTGCGGATGGGCTGTTGGTCTTGAATGCCCAGGGGGGGGCGCGATCGCTCGCGCGCCCCCGAACGAAGGCTCAGAACATGTAACCGACGCCCGCGTGGAACGCCTTGAGGGCTTCGGCGTCTTTTTCGTCGGTGGTGGTCCACTGCTGGTCGACCTTGAAGGCGATGTTGGAGATCGGCTTGTACGTCAGTCCCGCGGTGACGACCGAATAACGCAGCGCGTCGGATTCCTCGAACGGGTCCGGGACGCTCGCGTTCAGGTCGATGCGCTCGTAACGGCCGAAGATGTTGAGGACGTGCGTCGTGTCGAAGAACGTCAGGGTGTCGAATCCGAGTTCGGCCAGGAAGCCGTAATAGGACTCGGGCACGCCCGGCGCTCCGCCCGCGGCGGCGGCGGCCGCCGCCTCGCCGAATTTGAACGGAAGCGCGTCGGGATCCGCGAAGGCGGCGGACTTCCCTTCCGCTTCGGCCGCGGCTGCCGCGGCGGCGGCGTCGGCGATCGCGTCGTTGATCTCCTCAGCCTCGGGAATCTGCACGAGCGCGCCCTCGGCGCGCAATTCGAATCCGAGCGCCTTCGCGGTCAGGTCGCCGGCGAGGATCGTAACCGGCCAGCCGAACCCGCCGATCTGATCGGTGCCGCCGTGGAACGCGGCGAGGCCCAGGTTCAGGTCGGTGAACGGATGGATATCGACGCGGCCGGTGACGGCCATCGACTCGGCCTTGGCCTCGGCGACCTTCTGCCGCCCGCCGCGCACGCCGGAAGCCGGCGAAAAGCCCATGGCGTCAAACGACGATGTGCCGAGCACCTGCCAGCTCATCCAGTGACCGACATCGCCGTACAGGCGTCCGCCGCCCTCCCACCAGGTCGTGGGGATGATGACGCGGTGGTATTCCGGGCGCTCGACGCCGTTGAACGTCGGCGGCTCGTGACGCTGATTGATGATGCCAAGCGGGATCAGCATGACACCCGCGGACAGGCCAAGCTCCGGAAAAAAGCGCGCGTCGACGAACGCCTGCTCCATCTCGACCTCGCCCGGCTCGTCGCCGCCGGTGACGGCGTGTTCGACCTCGAGCTCCGAGTGGAAGGTCCAGATGTCGTCGTAGCGGTAGCCGAAGTAGAGCACGAAGCGGTGCAGGTCGAGCTCCGCGACTTCCTTCTCCGCGTTCGTGTAGTGCAACTCGCCGTAGCCGCCGATACGCACCTTCGACAGGTCCAGCCCCACCTCGGGCGGCGCCTCCTCCGGTGGCAGGTCCATCGTCGGCTGGGCGACCGCCACCGACGCGAAAATCAGTATCGCGGCCAGGGCGACCGCACTCCTCACAAGCACTCCCATGTTTATCTCTCCTCGGTTGGGTAAAACGTGTTGATGAGCCACAACGCGCGTCGGATGCCGCGCGCGATGGATCGACTGGAAACGGTCGCGCCGGAAATGCCGTTCACGTCGCGGCCGAGGCGAAGGGGCGCATCGGTCCCCTTGCCCTTGAACTGTTCGAGGAACATCGGCTCCTTCACCTGGTGGCCGATTTCCTCGCGATACACCATCACCGCGCTGTCGGCGACGCGCCCGTCGGTTCCGGCGGCGACGGCAAAGGTGATCATCTCGTATTTGCCAAGCTCGTTATCGATCAGCGCGTATCCCGCGCGCTTGCCGTTTTTGGTCGCGATATACACGACGTAATCCAGGCGCGGCGGGGCGTAGCCCAGATCCTTCCGGAATTGGGCAGCCTGCGCGCCGGTGAGCGTCTTGCGCTCGTAGCCGATTTTTTCGGCATCCGGAAAAAACCCGGCGAGCGCCTTTTCGCGCGTGAGGTAAACGTGTTCGCTGGCCGGCGGGCGCTTTTCGTCGGCCGGCTCGTCTTTCGCGCGCGCCGAGGCGGGCGCGAAAAGCGCCAGGGCCAGGACAAACGCGGCGAGGCGGCGGTTCATGATTCCTCCCCCGGCGCGTGCCAGATGGCGATGAGCGCCGCGCCGATCATGAACAGGAACGATCCCGTCATCGCGATGCCGCCCACCATCACCAGCGGCGCGAACGCGGTGGAGACGTAGCGCACGAGTCCGATCGACGACAGGTCGATCGCCACGGCGAGGTTGGCGATGACGATCGTCATGACGTTCAGCGACGAGGCGAGCCCCGCGCGTAAAAAAATCAGGGTGACCAGATACAGAACGGCCGGGATCATGAAGGCGTGCACGTGCGCGACGACGATCATCTCGCCCTTTGAGCGCGCGGGGCGGGCGATCATCGCGGGATCGTCGGGCAGGTCCAGCGTGGGACCGGCGGCCGGCGTCTCGTTCGATTCCAGGTCGATCGGCTCGGCGCCGTAGGTCGCGCCGATGCCGCGCGCGGTCGCGGTTCCGGCATCCGTGACGCGCCAGACCGAAAACGCGAGCGCGGCGAGCGTGAAGACGAGAAAAAACGTCCACGCAATTTTCGTCGCGAGCGGCGCGTCGTACAGAGTGTTTTTCTGGTCGGACAAATTCGACTCCAAAATGGCGGAAGCCCGAATGCCGCGTGTCGGCGTCCGGGCTCCGGGTTCAAGACCTCCGGCCTCGTTGATTGCTTTTCGTTCTCACCCGCTCCCTGATCCTTCGCTTGCGCTCAGGACAAGCTCTCGCGGCTCTGTTTCATGCGGCGCGAACACGCGAATCGATAGCGCGTAACCGCCCGCTCCCTTACGGTCGCGGCTCTGTTCCGGGCTCCTTCCCGGCCACCGGGCAGCCCGTGCAACCGGAGCCGCACGCGCTTTCCGGCTTTTCCGTCAGTTCGCGGCGCACCTGGCGGACGACCAGCAAGAGCGCGCCCGCGACGATGACGATGCCGGTCAGGACTTCATGGTCGATCATGCGAATACCCGCTCCCTGATCCTTCGCTCGCGCTCAGGACAAGCTCTCGCGGTTCCGGCCTGGGAACGCCGAACCCCAGTTCGGCATACCCGCTCCCTCACGGTCGCGGTTCGTAAGCGTACGGTTCGTAGGCGCGAAACCCGCTCCCTGACGGTCGCGGTTCGTATCAAGTTCATGCAAACCCCAGCAGCCGGCCGCCGTGGACGATCGTGAACGCGACGGCATACGCGAGCAGCATTGAATAGCCGATGGAAAACAGCGTCCATTTCCAGGACTGCGTTTCGCGGCGGATCGCCGCCATCGTGCCCAGGCACGGCGTGTAGATGAGGACAAACGCCATGAGCGCGAGCGCCGTCAACGGCGTGAGCGCGCTCGATGACGCCAGCTTGTTGCGCAGCGCCTGGCTCGTTTCGTCCACCTCGTCGCCGACCTGGTAGATGACGCCGTAGGTCGACACCACGATCTCTTTCGCGACAAAGCCGGTCAGGATCGCGACGTTCGTCTGCCAGTCGAAGCCGAGCGGCGCGAAGATCGGATCGAGCGCGCGGCCGATGCCCGCCAGATAGCTCTCTCCCATGTCGCGCTCCGTCTCGGCGACCGGTTCGGCGGCGCCGGCATCGGCGAGATCGTCCGTTTCGCCGACCGCCGCGGCGGCGTTGACCGCGACGAATCCGGCATCGGCGACGGCCGTTTCATCCGCGTGGCGCGGGAAATAGGAGAGCGTCCAGACGGTCACCGATCCGATGAGGATGACGGTGCTCATCTTCTTGAGGAAGATCTTGCCGCGATCCCACATCTGGATCGCGCAGCCGCGAAGCGTGGGGACGCGATACGGGGGCAGCTCCATGACGAACGGCGACGACTCGCCGCGAAGGATCGTGCGCGAAAACAGCAGCGCGATGAAGATCGCCAAGCCGATGCCAAGCGCGTACATGCTGAAGATGACGGTGCCGGCCCATTCGGCGGCGAAGAACGTTCCCGCGAGCAGGATATAAACGGGAAGGCGCGCGGAGCAGGACATCAGCGGATTGACCATCATGGTGAGCAGGCGGTCGCGCTCGGTCGGCAGCACGCGCGTTCCCATGATCGCGGGAACATTGCAGCCGAATCCCATCAGCATCGGGATGAACGATTTCCCCTGCAAACCCACCGAACGCATCACGCGGTCCATCAGGAACGCGGCGCGCGCCATGTAGCCGGTGTCCTCGATCAGGCTGATGCAGAAAAACAGGATGAGGATGTTTGGCAGGAACACGATGACGAAGCCGACGCCGTTCAGCGCGCCCTCCACGATGAGATCGCGATAGAAGCCCGCGCCCATGATTGTCGTGATGCCCTCGCCAAGCCACGCGACGCCCGCGTCGATCCAGTCCTGCGGATACGAGCCGACCGTAAAGGTGAGTTGGAACATCGCCCAGATCACGAAGAAGAAAAACGGCAGGCCGAACAGCCGGTGCGTCAGGACGGCGTCGATCCGGTCGGTGATGCGGCGGGGCTGATCGACGGGTGCCTCGTACACCTCGTCGAGCACGCGGCCGATGAACGCGTAGCGCCGTTGCGCAAGCACCATCTGCGGCTCGTCCTGGAACTCGTCGGCGACAAACCGGCGCGCGGCCTCGGCGGCGCCCGCGATGTCCTTCCACTCTCCGTTGGCCGTCGTGGAAAGGCGATTTTCGACATCGGTGTCGTTTTCGAGCAGCTTCACGGCCGTCCAGCGCGTGGGGCGATCGAAACCGCTCTCCTGCAATCCCGCGAGACTCGCGGAATCCTCGATGCTCTTGATCTGCACCTCGAGGTCGAGGCCGTAGTCAACCGACGCGGGACGGGGGGCGTCCCTGGCCTCGGCCCGTTTCACGCACGCCGCGAGCAATTCCTTGATCCCCTTGCCGCGGATGCCGACCGTCGTGACGACCGGGACCGAAAGCCGCGCGGCCAGGAGCGCAAGATCAAGCCGAGCGCCCGATTTTTCGAACTCGTCGTACACGTTCATCGCCAGGACGAGCGGCATGCCGAGTTCGAGAAGCTGCGTCGTGTAGTAGAGGTTCCGCTCCAGGTTCGTGGAGTCGACGACCTGCACGATCACGTCCGGGCGGTCGTCGAGCAAATGATTGCGCGCGACGATCTCCTCGATCGTGTACGGCGACAGGCTGTACGTGCCGGGCAGATCGACCACGTGGATCGCTCGACCTTCGAATGTGCACCGGCCTTCCTTCTTCTCCACGGTGACGCCCGGCCAGTTCCCGACCTTCTGCCAGGATCCCGTCATCGCGTTGAAGACGGTCGTCTTGCCGGAGTTCGGATTGCCGCACAGGGCGATGCGCAGCGGTTTGGCCGCGGTGGCCGCGCTCGCGGGGGCGGGGGTCACGAGAGGAGAAGCCATCGCGCGCGCGCCTAGTTGGCGAACCGCTCCACGGTGATCATCTCGGCTTCGGCCTTGCGCAGCGACACGTGGCTTGCGCGCAGGACGAACTCGATCGGATCGGCCAGCGGCGCGAAGCGGCGGACCTCGACGGTGGCGCCGGGCAGGAAGCCCATCTCCATCAGGCGGCGGCGGATCGGGCCGGCGCCGGCCAGGCCGACGATGCGCACGCGCTCGCCGCGCTTGCACTGGCGGAGGGTCAAGGTGGATGTCGCGGCGGTGATGAGAGCTTGCATGGTTAACTCCAGGGCCCCTGGCCCGTGTTCCGCCCGCGCGCGCTCGCGCCCGGGACGGCCGAAGAGCGCGGATTTTTTCCGCGCGTTGATTCCGTCGTAATGGCGAGCCGGATTTCCGACTTGCACCGGGCGCACCGGACGACGACGCAGTCGCCGTCGAGGCGCGCAATGAGCTTGTGGCAATCGCGGCAGCGCAGGTCGGTATCGGCGTCGCGGCGCGTCACGATTCCATCTCCTCGGGCGAGAGCCCCTCCTGGCAGCGCGCGCAGATGCCGCGCAGGTGCAGGACGTGGCGCCGCAGCATGTAGCCGTATTTGCGGGCGACGTGCTCGCGCATCTCGTGGATCGCCTCGTTGTCGAACTCGATCACCTCGCCGCACTTCTCGCAGGTCAGGTGGTCGTGGTGGCGCGGCACGAGCGTGTTTTCGTAGACCTGCTCCTCGTTGCCGCTTTTCAGCGACACCTCGAAGATGAGGCCCGCGTCCAGAAGGTGCGGGATGGCGCGGTAAACCGTCGAACGGCTCGCCCCGCGCAAGCCCGCGGCGACCAGGCGCTCGCATAGATCGGATACCGTGAAATGGTGCTGGCCGTTGAAAATCTCTTCCACGAGGATGCGCCGCTCGCGCGTCATGCGCAGGCTGCGTTTGGCGAGGTATTCCTTGAAACGATCGATTGGATCGACGCTCCCCGGCGCGATCACGTTGTCGATCGAATCAAAGGTTTCCTGGGCGCTCACGCACATCCTCCGGGTTCAGGAACAGGTGTCATTATCGAAACTTGATCCCGATAAGAAGTCAGAAAAATAGAGGGGTCGCCGGTCAAGATCACGGCTTGGGCCAGGAATTTCGCGATTATTGAAACTCTGTCGCGACAAGAGCGCGAAATAATATTGCGACTTAGTCTCGATAGAACATGCCGAAAAAGAACGCCGGCGGCGGTCAAAACCGATGCCGCGCGCCGGGGCTGCTTGTTGCGAATAAATCCCGACAAGCGAGTCAAAAAAATGGGCGTCGAGCCGGGGGCGCGAACATGCGCCGTCGTGCCGGGCGTTTCGTGCTGATTGAAAGCGGTCATGTTTTGCCGCTGACCCCGATTCCCGCCGGATGCGCGAAGTGCGCGCTTGACGAACGGCGGAAGAATTCCCCCAATGGATCGACCGATCTTCGACGCTGTTTTTTGTAGCATTCAAATCAGGACCCGTCAAGTCCAAATATGATCTAGCGCAGCCTCGAAACGCACCCTACAAAAAGTTCCGGAGGGCGTCTATGGAAAAATGGATGAAAAGGTCAGGTAATTGTCACGGAGCGTCCGATAAACGCGCGCGCGCCTTTGGCGCAGCGTGCGTCCTTGCCGGGTTGGCCGCGCTTTTGGCGGCGCCGGATGCGCGGGCGGCGGACGGATACGACGCGTGGCAAGCCGCGGCCGATTCGAAGTTCGCGCTCGCGGCCGGACGCAAAGCGCCGGTGCCGGATATCGCGTTCACCGCGTCGGAAATGGCCGATCTCGCGGCGGGCAAGCCCGTGACGCGGCTTCTCGACGGCGGCGAATCCACCAAGCGCGGCTACCTGCGCGTCATCGTCGACAAGGAGCCGCCGACGGTGTGGCGCATCGTCACGGACATCGACCACTTCGATCAGGTTTCGCCGGAATACCCGGAGAACAAGGGACGGCGCACCTTCATGCCCTACGTCTTTGACGGCGCGTCCTGCCGCGAGGGCGGCAAACAATATCTCTACCACCTGCTCGTGCTGCCGCTCGTGTCGCCGCGTCACTTCACGATCGAGCGCGCGGCCGATCGCGAGGCGTTTCCGTGGTACGTCCACTGGAAGGACGCGCCCGCGATGAAGTGCCAGGACAAGCTTGACCCCGAAATGGACGCGCATCGCGCGGACGCGGTCGTGCCGGCAAAAAACCTCGGCGCGTGGGTGGTCAACCCGCTTCCGGAATCGATGGTGACGCGCCCGGGCGACCGGCTGAAGTCGGACGTCACCTATTACGTCGACAGCAACCCCGGCGGCGACATCGGCAAGATCGCGTTCGCGGTCAACATGGCGACGAAAACCGCGCTGCCCGCGGTGGCCGACAGCCTGAAATTCCACGCCGGGCGCTGGGAGGCCCACATGAAGAACACGCATCCGGGGTTGTACGAGGCGTGGAAGGCGGAGATCGAGGCGTACCGGACGTGGGTGTCGGGGAAGGCGAAGTAGAATTCGAAGTGCGGAGTGCGGAGTGCGGAGTGCGGAGTGAAACCGGCGCGCGATTTCGTTTGACGACGGAATCGTTTTGGGGCTACGAATCGACCCGCGAATGAAACACGACAACCTTCGGATTCGCACGTCTGAATTCGCCTTGCGAATTCTTCGTCTAACGGAATCCTTGCCGAAATCTCGTGCGGCGGACACGATCGCGAGGCAGCTATTGCGCGCCGGCACCTCCGTTGCCGCGAATTACCGGGCAGCCTGTCGCGCCAAATCGAAAAAGGACTTTGTATTCAAGCTCGGGATCGTCGAGGAGGAATGCGACGAGTCGTTATTCTGGATGGAGTTGCTGGTAAAAAGCGAAATCGTAAAGGAACAGCGCTTGGCGGATCTGATGCGCGAAACGTCGGAAATTCTGAAAATAGTAGTGGCATCCGCGAAAACAGCCAAATCCAGGCAAAGTCTCTCGTGATGGCATTCCGCACTCCGCACTCCGCACTCCACACTTTGCAGTTTCCTTGACACGCCCCAGCCCCTGCGATATTGCCATCTCCGCCCGGCAGGCGCCCTGCCGGCGATAAAATGGCGGCGTAGCCAAGTGGTTAAGGCGAAGGTCTGCAAAACCTTTATGCACCGGTTCGACTCCGGTCGCCGCCTACGCGAATCCGAATGATGAATCGAACGACGAAACCCGCCGCGAACCCGGCCAGGACCCGGTGCGAGGGCGCGCCTTGCGGTCCGCGTCGCGCGGGCGTTCGCATGGCGGTAGCCGGCGCGGCGATCGCGCTGGCGTTGATTTTCGCCGCGCCCGGCGCGCGCGCGAAGGTCGTGACGGTCGATAAAATCCTCTGCGAGATCGGCAACGACATCATCACCATGCAGCAGGTGCGTCAGGAGGGGAGCATTCTGCGCCGCGCGCATGACTCGCTGCTGTTTCCGGGGCAAGAGGATTCGCTGAACGATCGGCAGGTCTTTCTGGAACTCGTCGTTCGCCGGCTGCTGATGAACACCGCCGTCAAGATGGGCCTTTCGACGATCACCACCGAAGAGGTCGACAACATGACCGTGCCGTTCCGCGCGCTCTTCGGCGGCGCGGGCGATTACGTCGTCTTCCTGAATGAGATGGAACTCAAGGACGGCACGCTGCCGGACGACGCCGATCAGACCGCCGAATACGGCATCGACATCAATTACCGATTCCGCAACGTTTTCGTCGTCAAACGGTTCGTCGACAAGAAGCTCGACTTGCAGGTTCGCCTGGCGATGGATCAGCAACGGATGGAAAACGCGGGTCCCGAAGCGGCCGCGCCGGCGGGCGGGGAGACCGCGTCCGAGGCGCTGTCGCCCGAAGACAAGACGCGCCGCCAGGAGCTTTATCTGAAGCTCCTCAAGGAGTGGGTCCGCGACATCGCGTCCCGCGAACGCATTACGGTGCTCGACCGCCGTTACCGCGCGGTGCTGATCGATTATCTCGGTTTCGATCCGATCCGCGAGGGCGCGGTGACGGAGGCCGAGTCTTGAAAACGTCCGGCTGAATCGGGAGAGGCATGGGCGCGAAACCGCGTCTCGCGACACCGCCGCCCCGGCGCTCGTGGAGCCTCAGGCGCTCGCTGGTCCGCCTGTATCGGAAAACGCGCGCCGTCATCCTCGCGATCGCGGTGACGATTCTCGGCGCGCATTTCGCCAGTTATCTCGTCCTGCCGGATTTGCACGACTTGCTGGAGTTGGACGACGTTCTGCGCTATCGGGTGCGGGCGCTCACGCGCGTTTACGACTTTCACTATTTGCCGAAAGACCATCGCGTGCTGAGCTACGTCACGGGACCATACGGGGAACGCATCGCCGATTCGGGCACGCCGCGGGAATACGCTCCCCCATACATCATCTGCGTCGGCGACTCGGTGACGTTCGGCATGGGCGTCAACGGGGACGAAACCTATGCTTACCGGCTTGGCCAACGGCTCGCGGGCCGCGCGAACGTCCTGAACTTCGGTGTCCTCGGATATACCGGGTATCAGAGTTCCATGATGGCCGAGGATATGGCGGGGCGATTTGACGCGGCGCTCGTCATTTTTCAAATCAATGCGAACGACGACGATCCCGTCGTGGCCTTGAATCCCCTCTACGAGGACAACCTCGTCGCCAACACGCGGCTCGGGCGCATTGCATTGTTCTTTTTGTGGGTAAAAGAGATCGGCGACCGGCATCAGACGCGGGTGCCGGATTCGCTCGCGTCCGTTCGGAATCTTCTGCACGTCCTCGAGAAACGCGACACCCCGATCCTGTTCACCTTCAAGGCGATCGTGGATCGCCAATATCGGGAAAGCCTTCCGCCGTCGCTTTTAAACGGCGAGTTGCAAAAACTGCGCGAGTCGTCGAACGCCCGCTCGAGCGCCTTTCCCATTCGCTACTTCAAGTCCCATGTGCTGCGTTCAAGTCACCACCTGAACCCCGAAGGGCACGAGAAACTGGCCGCGGACCTCGAACGCGTCATCCTCCGCGATTTTCCGGACGTCCTGAAAAACTAGCGTCGGGCGTTTCGCGCGGAATGTTGGCGTTGTCGCGACACGTCGCGCGATGGCGTCGCCCGCCGGCCAACGCGAAAGCCCATCGTGTCGCGCGGGTCTTTTTTTTCGCGGCCGATACCCGGTCAATTCGCGATAGGTGAAGGCGCGCGCCCCCGCACCCTCGGAGGAATACGATGATCGGGCGATGTGAAGAACTGTTGTCGGGATGGAAGGAGATCGCGGCGTATCTGGACCGCAGCGTGCGTACGGTGCAGCGCTGGGCGCGGCACAAGGGCTTGCCGGTCACGTGGCCGGCGGGCACGCGGAGCACGCCGTGCGCGAGCAAGGCGGCGTTGCGGGCCTGGGCTTTGGGCGAGGAAGCTTTTCACTCCCCGGCAAACATGCGCGAGCGGCAAGAAAGCCCGCGGGCCGTCGCATGCGGCTCCGATTCCCTTTTGCATTCGCCGGAGGCGATGCCATGAACGCAACCGAAACGGCGGCGCGCCGGGCGCCGGAGAACATCGGCGATCACGGGTTCTGGCTGTATCGCGAACTGTCGCGCATCCACGAGGACAACCGCGCGCAGATCGAGCGGCTGGCGCGGCTGGAGGAGTCCGTGCACGCGATCGCCGTCCAGGTGGCGGTCAAGCTCGACAAGGACGATTTTTTCGATCGCCTGGACGAACTGCGTCACGACGAGACGCGCCGGGACTCGACGCGAAACGAGGTGCTGAAGATTCTCGCCGCGGCGCTCGCCGCGGCGATCTCGGCGCTGACGGGGATCAAGCTGTTGGGGTAAGGCGAATTTACCGCAAAGGCGCGAAGTCAACGGCAAGAACGCAAAGCCGATGAAACTCAAAATCCTTTGCGACCTTTGCGCATGCTTCGCGCCTTCGCGGTAAACGTTGGTTCAGCCGCCGCAGCAGCCTCCGCCATCGTCGTCATCGCCGGATCGGTCATCGTCGTCGTCTGAAGCGTCGTCGTCCGAAGCGTCGTCGTCAACCGCGTCGTCGTCGTCGTCCGCGCCCGTGTCATCGTCATCCGCAGCGTCATCGTCCGCGTCGTCATCCGCGTCGTCATCGGAATCATCGTCGTCCGCGTCATCGTCATCGGCATCATCGTCATCGCCGGGGATGGTGGTCGTGGTCGTCGAACCTCCGGTGGTCGTGGTGCTTCCCGCCGTGGATGTCGTTGTCGCGCCCGTCGATGTGGTGGTCGCACCCGTCGTCGTGGTCGCGCCGGTGCTCGTTGTGGTTCCACCCGTCGAGGTCGTCGTCGAACCGCCGGTCGAAGTCGTCGTGCCGCCGGTGGAGGTGGTCGTTGCTCCCGTCGTCGTCGTCGTACCGCCGGTGGTGGTTGTCGTCGATGGCGCGGTGGTCGTGGTGGTGGGCGCGGTGGTCGTGGTGGTGGTCGGGGTCGTTGTGGTCGTGGTGCCGGTGACGTTGATCGTCAGCGTGTAGTCGCCGAACGACGCGGCGGACCAACCGTCTACCCAGATGTAGAATGTCCCCGTCACCGGCGCGGTGAACGTCACCTGAGATTGCGTCAATCCTCCAAAATCGTCGTTGCAGCCCATCGACGTGCCCGTGCAGGTGTCGTAGGTGACGACGAGCATCGTGTTGTAGTCGGCCGTGACGTTGACGACGTACTCCACGCCGAACGTGCCGGTGAAACTGTAGACGACGTCGAATCCGGCGCCGGACCCGCCGCAGGCGGGGGTGTAGTCGTCGCTGGCCTTGTCGGTCTCGCCCGTTCGAACGGCCGGAACGGACGCAATGTGTTCGACGAACTCGCAGGTGTCGTTGAACGGGTACGGGGAGAAGGCGAACACGGCGCCTTCGCCGTTTTGACCATTTGAATAGTTGTGCGTGCCTACGAGGATATCGTCGCGGCCGTCGCCGTCGGCGTCTCGTGCCCATGCGAGCGATTCACCCAACTGGGTCTGGGCGATATTTGATTCGGCGCGCCAAACCGGCGTCGTATCGACGGCGCTCGTCACCGCGGAGCCGCCCAGGTAAATCCAGGCCGCCCCTTCGGTGGTCTGACCGCCGCTGAATCGCGGATGGCCGACGACCACGTCATCGTAGCCGTCCGCGTTCACATCGCCCGCGCTGGAAACGGCGACGCCGAAGTATCCCTTGAGTTCGCCCAACGTGAGTGTCGCGGCCGGGGAGGAAACGAGGCCCGCACCCGCGCCCGTGAACACGTACGCGTAGTCCGGAGTCGTCGCGTTTGCGCCATGTCCGGGCGCGCCGACGATCACGTCGTCGTAGCCGTCCGCGTTGACGTCGCCCGCAGCCGCGACGGAATACCCGAGCCGCTGGCTTGCCGTATTGCTTTCATACGACCAGGGTGAACCAACATTCAGGCCGGCGTTACTACCGTAGTAAACAAAAGCCGCTCCTTCGGCATTTTGCGTCACTCCATTGGTCCAATTGTAGGAACCGAGGATGACATCATCGTACCCATCGGCGTCGACGTCGCCCGCGCACGCGACATTCCAGCCGAAATAGGCGACGTCGCGATTGCCCTCGATGATCGCGTCGGTACTCGTCGACGGTCCACCAGAAGCGCCGTGAAAGACATAAATGGCGCCTTCGTTGTTCTGATCGTTGTCGTAGTTCTGGATCCCGACCAGGACGTCGTCGTATCCGTCACCGTTAACGTCGCAATTTCCCGCAAGCGACGTACCAAGACCAAAATTGGTGACGTTCGACTCGACCTGCCAGGTAGCACTGCCATCCAGCCCGCTTGCGCTACCGCGATAAATCCACGCTTTCCCTTCCGCGTTCTGGCCGTTTGAATAGACCGTGGCCGAGACGATTACATCGTTGTAATCATCGTTATTCGTGCGGCCGGCGCACGCGACGACGCCAAATCCAGCGTCTTCCTGATCGGGCGTTTCCGTCCAATCGGGCGTCGCCGAAAACCCGGACGCGTTACCGAGGAACAGATCGACGCGCCCGAGATCGGAGTTCCCGTAATTACGAGATCCAACGATCACGTCGTCGTAACCGTCGTTGTTCACGTCGCAAACGGCGAGATGATTCCGTTCACCCATGAGCGCATTGATATCGTCGCTCTCGACGTGCCAGAACGGCTCGTTCGCCGCGATCGCGCCGCCGGCCGCGGCGTCGAATTCCGCGTCGTCGTCGCTCCACGAATCGTCGGCGGATTGCGCGGCGGTGAACGATGCGGTTTCTGGTTTGTCAAAATCGCCCTCGCAGCCGACCCACGTCACGGCGACAAGAATTGCCAACATGCACACGATGGGAACAAAACGCATGGTGAACCCTCCCCAGGCAGTCATGAATCCATGATTACAATGATTGCATACGCCCATTCACGCGGGCGCGCAAGTTGACCGGGATCAAATGTATGAAAATCTGGAAGTCTGAAAGACTGGAAGTCCGAAAGTCTGGAAGGTCGTCACAATTTTCACCACCCTTCGGCGTCGCTCGGGGCAACAAGAAGGATGGCATCGCGCTCCCGGTATCACTTTGTCAGGACAAAATGCGTGGCCATGCTCGTGGAGACGTGCTGGGCGCACTTGTACCCGAGGCTCACCATATCGATGCCGGCGAGGAGGTTTTCGCCCCGGCCCAGAAGCACCGGAGAGAGCGCGAGGTGCATCTCGTCGATCCGTCCCGCGATGAGGTACTGGCGAATGGTGGCCACGCCGCCGCCGAGCCGGACGTCCTTTCCCCCGGCCGCAGCCATCGCCCGTTCGAGCGCGGCGTGAATGCCGCTGGTCACGAAGTGGAACGTCGTGCCCCCTTCCATCGCGATGGGCGCGCGGGCGTGGTGCGTGAGAACGAAGACCGGCACGTGGTAGGGGGGATTGTCGCCCCACCATCCCTTCCAGCTTTCGTCGGGCCAGGGGCCGCGCACCGGCCCGAACATGTTGCGGCCGATGATCCAGGCGCCGACGTTCTCGAAACCGCGTGCGGCGAAGTCGTCATCGGCGTCTTGGCGGGCCGGTTCG
This sequence comes from bacterium, assembly GCA_019912885.1. NCBI lineage: Bacteria > bacterium. The sequence continues at coordinate 14,952 of JAIOHV010000102.1, read as the reverse complement.
TCGCCGAACAACGATGCGGCGAAATCGGCATGCATGTCCCGAAACGTCTTCGTTCCGAGGACCCACTTGTGCAGCGCCATCCCTCCGACGCCCATCGGATTGTCCAGGTCCTGGCCGGGACCGGCGCCGAAGCCGTCAATGGAGATGGAGAAGGCATTGACCCGGAGCCTGGACATGTGCGTCGTCCTTTCCTTCGGCGAACGCGGCCGAATTGATCATCGGCGGCTTGAACGCCTCGCGATGCACGTTATTGATGCGTGCAGCGGACTCCGGAGCCGAACCGTGGTTCGGCGTTCCCAGGGTCAGTATGAGCCCGGGTCGTCGTCCGGTTCGCCCTCGCCGTCGAGGGGTTCGAGGTCGAGTTCCATCGACGGGGCTCGGCGCAAGACTTCCTGCACCTTCCAGTCCGAGGAGATGACGCCGTAATAATCAAGCTTGCCGGCGCCGCTCGGGGCGTACGTCGCGACGTTGTTGCGCGGATCGAGGCTCGTCTCCTCCCGTTCCGGCTCGTAGATGACATTGAAGAGCTTGCCGGACGACGTGGCGAAAAGCCGGCTCGTGAGATCGACGCCGTACACGCCGTCGCCGCGCGAGGATTCCATCGTCACCCAGCCGTGATTCGGGATGTACGCCTGGGCCACCTTGTGAAACGCGAGGTCGTACGCCGTGACGCGGTGCGGGCGGTTGCGCGCCACGGTGCCGGAGACGTAGCGCGCGGGGATGCCGGCGGCGCGGCAAAGCGCGATCATCGAGAACGAATATTCCGTGCACGAGCCGTGACCCAAAAGCAGGGTGCGCGGCGCGGGGAGCTTGCGTCCGTCGCCCTTGTAAAAAAGCCGGCCGCGCACGTAATTCCAGACGCGCTGGGTGGCGGCGAGCGCGTTCGTCTCGCCGGCGACGGCCTCGGCCGCGGCGTTGCGGATGATGGGCTTGTCGAGCCGGTAATACGGTCCGTCGGCGAGGTAGTCGCGGCGGATGTCCTCGGGGATCGCGTCGAGCGTCCCGACGGTGGTCGGGTCGATCTCGTAGCGGACCTTCCGCAGCTCGACGTTCGCCTCGTATTTGACGGCGAGGCGCTCGCCGGGATAGCCGGGGCCAAGCTCCCACTGCGCGTATCGGTATCCGTAGCGCGTCGTCCACTCGCGCGCCGGCGGCGGCGAGGCGCGCCAGACCTGCACCTTTTGCGAATCGGTGTCGGCGGGAAGCGGCATGGTGACGATGAGCGTCTCGTTGTCCGGATTGTCGCGGACGTGAAACTCGGCGTTGACCTCGACGTTGTAGATCACGGGGTCCGCGGCGAGGATCGGCTGCGCCGGGAGATGGTCCATGTCGGCGGTGTATCCAAGCGCCCAGGGGGTCCAGTCGGCGGCGAGGGCGGGGGACGGTAACGCGAGCGACAAGGCAAGTGCGAGAAGGCGAAAATTGAAGATTGAAGAACGACGATTGGAGATTGGCCGCGTGCGCGTGGTCATGGGAGCACCGTCGCAAATCGCGAGGGGGAAGGTCAAGCAAAACCGAACGGACAGCAATGGACATTATGGACTGGATGGACTTGATGGACCCGCCGGGCGCGTCCGGCCGGCTCGATGGGCTGTCGGTTCCTTCCGACGTCCATCCTGTCCGTTGAGTCCATTCTGTCCATCGGACACGGGTACGATCGAGGCAAGCGGGCCGCCCGCAGCCCCGGGGCTATCAGGGGCGAGGCCGGTGGTTTGCCGTGCGGGCGGGTGATATACAATGGGCGGCAAGAAAGGGAGCGCGATCGTGACGGCTCAGCGAATCAACGAGAAGCGCGATCGACCCCCGGACCGGCAGGTCCGCGTGGCGGGAACGCTGGGGTCGGTCCACGCCGGCGACAGAACGTTTGTACTCGTGCTGGAAAGCGGCGAGAGGCTGCCGGGTGTTGCGATCGATATGCCCGGCGACGACCTCGCCGCGCTTTTGGGCACGATCGTCATTGTCTCGGGGCGCGCGATTTTTTCGTCCGCGGGCGAGGCGGTGCTGATCGAAGCCGTGCGGGTTGCCGCCGCCACGGAGAACACGAGCCCGTGGCGCAAGATGCCGCGTCCGCTTGCCGGCGGCCCCAAGCGCGATTACCGCGAGCCGCAGACGGCGACGACGGGCATCAACGCGATTTTCGGCAAGTGGCCCGGTGACGAGACGGACGAGGAGATTGAGGATTTGCTCAGGCGCCGGAAGTGATTCCCGCGTTCGCGAATATCCAATACGACACGAGCGTGCTGGTTCATTTGCTGCGAGGCAAAAGAACGGGCGTGCAAATCTTTAACGATTACCAACTTGGTACGCGCGTTGAGAAGGCATTCATTTCCATCGTCACCGCTGGAGAAATCCTGTCGTTCGCGGCGCAATCGAAATGGGGCGCGCAAAGGATCAACGACATGTACGCGTACCTTCATGAGCTTGCGATTGTCGGTCTCGATGATTTCGAAATCGCCGAAATCTATTCCGATTTGGATACATCCACTCGCCGGTGCGGACTGACCGTTAGCCACAACGACCTTTGGATCGCCGCGACGGCGCTCAATATAAACGCGTATCTTCTGACCAGCGATCGCGATTTCTTACCTCTTGCGGATCTTGGCGTTCGCGTCGAATGGGTCGATCCCGCGCGCTGATCGGGCTTTCGTGGCAAACCGCGCCCGACGCGGGCGTGGTGGGGTGTTTGCGGGCGCGTCGGGGAACGGTGCGCTTTTTCGAAGCAGGTGAGGACACCTGCGGTCCCAGGGAGCGGCCGTGGCGGGGAGACGGGTCGTGCGGGATTTGCGGGCGCGTCGGGTAGAGACGGGATTTGCGGGCGCGTCGGGTTGAGACGAATTTCCTCCGGGCACAGGCACGGTACAACCGTGTGCCGGCATGCGGCGCCGAGCCTCCCGCCAACGCAAAACCGCCCCGCCCCGCTCTGAGCGGGGCGGGGCGGATGACGTTTTCGCGTCCGGTTTTCGCGCGCTTCGGCGCGGCACCCCTATCGTGCGTTCGCGCGTCTTTTATGTCCGCGCGCCGCCTTTATCGTGCGTATGGTTGTCTCGCGTTCAGTTCGCTCCGGGCGCCGGGGGCGGCGGGGCGACGGCCTCGAGGGCGCTGGCGAGCGCCTCGTCGATGTTGTTGATGAAGTGGAACTCCACACCCGCGCGCAGCCTTTCGGGAATCTCAAGCAGGTCCTTGCGGTTTTTCTCGGGCAGGAGGATTCGCTTGATGCCCGCGCGTTTGGCGGCGAGGATTTTTTCCTTGATGCCGCCGACCTGGAGAACCTGGCCGCGCAGCGTGACCTCTCCGGTCATCGCCATGTCGGCGTTGACCTTGCGTCCGGTGAGAAGCGACGCAAGCGCCGCGAGCAGGGTGATGCCGGCGCTCGGTCCGTCCTTGCCGATGGCGCCGGCGGGGATGTGGATGTGGATGTCGTAATCCTGGAAGACCTGCGGATCGATGTTGAAATCCTCGGCCTTGCTTCGGATGTAGGACAGCGCGGCCTTGGCGGACTCCTGCATGACCTCTCCGAGCTTGCCGGTGAGGATGAGGTTGCCCTTGCCTTTCATCATGCTGGCCTCGATGAACAGGATGTCGCCGCCGGCGGGCGTCCAGGCCATGCCGGTCGCGACGCCTGTGACGCTCGTGCGTTCGGCGACCTCGGGGTAATAACGCTCGGCGCCCAGGATATCGCCGACCTTCTCGCCGGTTACCTGCACGTGTTCGGCCTCGCCGCCGGCGATGATGCGCGCGCCGGCGCGGCAGATCGAAGCGATGTTGCGCTTGAGCTCGCGAACACCGGCCTCGTGCGTGTAGTGATCGATGAGCCGGGCGAGCGCGTCGTCGGTGATCTCGATCTGCTCGGCAGTCAGGCCGTGGTTTTCGAGTTCCTGCTTGATGAGGTGCTGGCGCGCGATGATCATCTTTTCCTCGGTGGTGTAACCGGGGATCTCGATGACCTCCAGGCGGTCGCGCAGCGCGGGCGGGACGGTATCCATGCGGTTGGCCGTTCCGATGAACAGCACCTTCGACAGGTCAAACGGGATTTGCAGGTAGTTGTCGGAGAACGCGAAGTTCTGCTCCGGGTCCAGGACTTCGAGAAGCGCGCTTGAAGGATCGCCCCGGAAGTCCGCGCCGACCTTGTCGAGTTCGTCGAGGACGAAAACGGGATTGCGTACGCCGACCTTTTTCATCGTCTGCAGGATGCGGCCGGGCATGGAGCCGATGTAGGTGCGCCGATGGCCGCGGATTTCGGCCTCGTCGTGCAGGCCACCGAGGCTCATGCGATAGAACTTGCGTCCCATGGATCGGGCGACGCTGCTTCCGAGCGAGGTCTTGCCGACGCCCGGAGGGCCGACGAGGCACAGGATCGGTCCCTTCATGCCGGGCTTGAGCTTGCGTACCGCGAGATATTCGAGGATGCGCCGCTTCACTTTCTCCAGGCCGTAGGAATCCTCGTCGAGGATCTTCTCGGCCTCCTTGAGGTCGATGTGGTCTTCCGTCTCCTCGTTCCACGGGAGGTCGAGAATCCACTCGAGATAGGTGTGGCTGACCGTGTGCTCGGGGCTCGAGGGAGGAATGCGTTGCAGGCGCTTCAGCTCGCGTTCGGCGACGTCGAGGGCGTCCTTGGGCAGTTCGGCCTCGTCGATGCGCTTTCGGAAATCGTCGATGTCGGATTCCGCGCCGTCGTCGTCGCCGAGTTCCTTGCGGATCGCGTCCATCTGCTTGCGCAGGTAGAACTCTTTCTGGTTGCGGTCGAGCTCGCCGCGGATTTCCTCGTCGATGCGTTTTTTGACGCGCAGCATCTCAAGCTCGGTATTGAGCAGGCGGATGATGCGTCGGCAGCGCGCCTTGATGTCGAGCGTTTCGAGGATGGCGATGCGTTCGTCGACGGGGATCGACATGTTGGCGGCGATGAGGTCGCAAAGCGGTCCGATCTCCTGCATCTCGTCCACGAACTGGCGCGCCTCGCCGGGGATGTTCGGCGAAAGCTGGATGACCTGGAGCGCCAGCTCCTTGGTCTTTTTGGCGAGCGCCTCGACCTCGGCATCGATCACGGGCGTTTCGAGGGGATAATCCACGTCCACGCGCATGTGCGGCGTGTACGCGGAAAACTCGGTGCCCTGGATGCGGGCGAGGCCCTGCAAAAGGACGGTCTGCGTCGAACTGGAACGCTCGTCCATGACCTTCAGGATCTTGGCGAGCGTTCCGAAGGCGTGCAGATCTTCGCCCGCGGGATTTTCGACCTTCGGATCGCGTTGCGTGAAGATGGCAATGAAGCCGTCGGCTTCCTGCGCCGCTTCGATCGCGGCGAGCGAAAATTTCCGTCCGACGGCCATCGGCGCGATCGCGTTCGGGAACAGGACCGCATTCCGAAGCGCCAGAACGGGCAGGTTTTTCGGGTGTTTGTTTTCGTCGAAGAACATCTTGCTCCCTTTCGTCCCCCGGCTCATGGCCGGATCGGCCGTTTTTTTGCGGCCACAACGCAATGTAACCACCGGCTCCGCTTTGTCAGGATCGCCAGGAATTTCGTCAAAAATTCAATAAAATTCGTCGTTTCCCTCGCAATACCAACCTTTCGACCCGGCGGGCGGGTTGTTCGTCATAAGCCGCCGGAAAGAACGGCGGGATTAGCACCTCGTCCCTCGGCGCGCCGGGCGGCGAGCCAACACCTATCTATCGGCCATTATCGCTCAAAAGGCGATACGGGGGAGGCAATCGCTCCAATTCGATTGATAACGCACAGAGAACGCAAAATCCGCGCGCGTGGGGCGCCTTTTCGTAAGCGGGCGCGTTCCTTATAATAAAAGGTTGGTCGTCGAACCAGGACCGTTGGAACGGGGATTTGATGGAAGCCACGACAAAAGACACCAACGCCGCCGAAAACCTCGCGGCGGCGCCGAAGAATTACGAGAAGGAAAAGACCTGGTTTGCGCACTCCGGTGACGTGCTTGCGCGCATTCGCGAGCACGTGCCGCCCGAGCGCGTGCGCGCGTTGCAGAAGATCCGCCCGTGGCGGCACTTTCTGACCGTCGGGCGGCTTTACGCGCAGATGTTCCTGCTTGGCTGGGTGTGCTGGACGTTCACGAACCCGCTCATCTGGATCCCCGCGGCGGCGCTTCAGGGATTCACCGTGCTGGGGTTCATCATCCTATTGCACGAGCAGCTTCACAACGCGATCTTCGTGAAGCCGCACCCGAAGGCCAAGCGGTTCCTGGGGCTGCTGTATTCGTTTCCGAGCGCGATTTCCGCTTCGCAGTTCACGCGGTGGCACCTGGATCACCACGCGAATCTCGGCAGCGAGATCGACGATCCCAAGCGCGCGCACCTGTCTCCGAAGCTCAACGCGCGCTGGTACAAGGCGCTCTATTTTACGATCGCGCTCATCGTCATCTACGCGAAGGCGGCGGCGACGGAGACGGCGATTTATCCGCAGGAGCTTCGCCGGCGTATCCGGCGCGAACGCATCGCGAACTTCTCGCTGCATTTCGCGATCGCGGCGCTGCTTGTCGTTGCCGGCGGGTGGGGCGTGATGGCGCGCGCGTATCTCGTGCCGATGACGGTGTTTTTTCCCATCGCCTTCATCCTGAATCGCCTGGGGCAGCATTACGAGATCGATCCGGCCGACCCGGCCAAGTGGGGCACGCGCGTGGACGGCAACCCGGTGTGGCACTTCCTGTTCGTGTGGTCGAACTTCCACCTGGAGCACCACTACTTCCCCACGGTGCCGATGTACAACCTGAAAAAGCTCAACCGCGAACTGCGCCCGTTCTTCGACGCGATCGGCCTTCCGAGCGTCGGCTACGGGCATCTGCTGTGGGGCTGGCTCGTGAAAAATTTCCCGGCGCACACGAAGTGGGACGCGGGTCCATCCGAAGGCATCGCCGAAAACCCCGCACCGGCGCCGGCCGCGCACCGCTGATCGACGCGTGAGGCGTTTCCTTGGCATCGCCGCGATCGCCCTTGCGTTGATCGTTCCTTGCGGCGCGCGGGCGAGCGATTTCGGACAACTGAAGGGCCAAGTCGTCACCATCGATCACGACGCCGCGCCGCGCGGCACGGGCGTTTTTCGCGCCGGAGCGGCCGAGGCCGACATCACCCCGCGCATCAGGACTTTCGTGGACGCCAACGGCAACGGCGTGCACGACGGGGGCGATCCGAAAAAGGCGTACGACATCGGCGAGCGGGTCGTCGAGTTCGAGGAAGGCACGATCTTTGTCGGCAATGGCAACGGCGCGGCGACGCACGTGCACGCGCCGCTTTATGCGTCGGCGCTCGTCGTCGAGGACCCGGACACGGGCGTGCGCGTGGGGTACGTGTCGAGCGATCTGTATCTGCTGCTGCAACACGACACGGACGCGATTCGCGCAATGATCGGCCCGAGCGCGCGCGTCGACCATGTGGTCGTCGCGCCGACGCACAACCACATGGGCCCCGACACGCTCGGCATCGCGTCACTCGGCGTGGTGGGCGCGGGGCCGATCCTCGCGGCGCTGTTCGAGGGCGCGTCGATCGAAAGCGGCGTCAACGCGGTGTGGTTCGACCGCATGGCGAAAACGACGGCGATGCTCGTCGAGCAAGCGGCGGCGAATCTGAAGCCGGCGACGCTGCGCGTCGGCAAGTCGCATTTTTCGTTCGGCATGACCGACGAGCGCGAGCCGAAGATCATTGACGACGAGCTGTTGACGATCGCGCTGGACGGCGCGGACGGGAAGCCGATCGCCACGCTGATCCAGGGCAACTGCCACCCGGAGTCGGTGCTGCTTTTCGCCGATCCGAAATACACGCTGATCGACGACCTGGACGCGATCCCGGCCGAGACGCGGGCGGCGTGGGGGCACATCATCACGCCGGGGTTTCCGGGTTGGGTGCGAAACCACGTGCGCGAAAAACGTGGCGGCGTGCCGCTTTATTTTTCCGGCGCGCTCGGCGCGATGGTGACGAACATCAGCACGAAGATCTGGGATCCGGAGGCGCATCCGGAATATCCCGCGAGCGCCGACCCGGCGAGCGTGCCCGAGGCGATCAAGATCCCGCCGGATTTCCGCATGGCGCCGATCCAGGGGCGCGAGATGGCGAAGGCGGCGCTGGCGTCGCTCGCGGATGCGCGCGCGGCGGATCGGCCGGACGTGTCGTTTCGCCGCAAGGACGTGCTGCTGCCGCTCGATAATCCGCTGTTCCGCCTGGTGGCGGGGCTCGGCATCCTGGGGCGGCATCGCGGCACGATGTACGACGATAAGGGGCGGCCGGACGCGCGCACGGGGCATTGCGCGAAGGGCGTGTGCGTTCCGGGGGTGGACATCCCGAAGGGGCGGAATCTCCGGACGGAGGTCAGCGTCGTCAACATCGGCCCGGCGCAGCTCATCAACATCCCCGCGGAGGTGGTCGGCGAGATCTCGCTTGGCAAACCCGCGGATTTCGATACGAACGTGCCGCGCTATTTCCCGAATGACGCAAAACATCACGCGGCGGGCGCGGACTACAAGCTGATGTACCCGCCGCTGAAAAAGCTCGCGACGCGGCGGTATCCCGCCGTCATTGGCCTGGCGCAAAGCGATATGGGGTACGTGATCCCGGCGTCGGATTTCGACCCGCCGCACGACTTGTGGGTCCCGCCGTTTTCGGCGTGGTGGATCTGCTTCGATTCGTCGTCGAACCCGCACTACGAGGAAAGCAACACGGCAAGCCGCCTCATGGAAGAGCGCCTCGTCGGCGGGCTGGTGGAGTTGTTGAAGGCGGAGCGCGACCGGCCAGCGGATCAGAGCCGCGACCGTTAGGGAGCGGGCGGAGGCGCGCCGGGGAAGGGTGTGTTTTTTCGAAGCAGGTGAGGACACCTGCGGTCCCAGGGAGCGGCCGCGTCGGGGAGACTAGTCGCAGGGGATTTGGGGGCGCGTCGGGATGGCGGAGCGTTGTGCGAACGTTCTTCCGGGGCGCGAACGAAGCGGGCGAGCCGCCCGCGGTCCCAGGGGCATAACGCGTTGTAAGCGGCGGCGCGCTCGCGTAAAATCCGCCCCCTCGCGAGTCCGGTTCAGGGGGAGGGGAGCGGCTGACGGGCCGCGGGGATTTTCGTCGCGCCATTGCGCGTTTTCGGCCGCGCCGTAAAAGAGCAACCATGAAGACAAGCGAATTGCCGGCAGGACGTGACCGCTCGCTGGCGCTCGCGGCTCTGACCGCAAGGAAGACACGCGGAATGCCGATGCCAACCACCCGCTCCCTGACGGTCGCGGCTCTGACCGCGCGGAAGACGCGCGGAGGGGCGGGGACACGTGACCGCTCGCTGGCGCTCGCGGCACTGATATTTGCGATGGCGTTTGCGTTCGCGGGCTGTTCGTGCGGCGGGGCCGATGAGCAAGACACCGCGAGCGCCGGTTACAACGTGCCGCGGGGCGGCGCGGGCGACGATGATGGCATCGATGACGACGACGCGGCCGACGACGATGCGGCCGACGACGATACGTTGGCCGACGATGACGCGGATGATGACGACGCGGCGGACGACGACGACGACGATGATGCCGCCGATGACGATTCCGCGGATGACGACAGCGCCGACGACGATGCCGACGACGACGATACGGACCCGGTGCTGTGCGTCGCGCCGGGAGGCGGCGCGCGCGCGCCCTTGAAGGCGGGCGTTGCGGTCGGCGATTTCTATTCGCCGATCGGCATCAGCCTCGCGGGCTACGGGGCGCGCGGCGGGGAGAAGCATCCGCTGCAGCAGGTGCTCGGCGGCTCGTCGGGATACCTCGAGCGGCCGAACGTGAAGGCCGTCGCGCTCGACAACGGGCAGGAGCGCGTGGTGTTCGCGCGGCTGCCCACGGTGTTCGTCTCCGAGGTGCTGCACACCGCCGTCACCGATCAGGTTTGCGAACGCACGGGCATCGACCTGTCCGAGCGGTTCCTGCTTTCCGGCACGCACACGCACAGCGGGCCGGGGCATTTCTATCCGCTGCCCGCGCCATTTTCGATCGCCGGCGCGGATCTGTACGACGAGCCGATCACGCAGCTCATGGCCGCGAGCGTCGCCGACGCGGTGATCGCCGCGATGGACGATCTTGCGCCGGCGAAGATCGGCGCGGCCGTCATCGAGGGGTGGGATCCCGGCAACGGATTTTCGCGCGATCGCCGCTGCGAAAACGGGCCGCCGAGCTACAAGGAAGATTTCCTGTTCCTTTCGCGCATCGAGCGCGCGAACGGCGAGCCGCTCGCGGCGCTCGTGAATTACGCCATGCACGGGACTTTCGTCGGCGGGACGATCCTTCACAACGACGCGCCGGGCGCGCTCGAGCGCGGGCTCGAACGCACGTTCGACACGTACGTGCCGGTCATCTTTTTGAACGGACCGGCGGGCGATGTTTCGCCGACGCCGCCGTGGGGCTACGGCGATTTCGCGCAGTTCGACTCGTATTCGCGTCGCATCGGCCCGCCGCTTCGCGAGGTGTGGGACGGGCTTGTCACGACGGACGACATCCCGCTCGAGATGATCACCGAGCGCGTCGAGGTGAACCGCGACACGATCGCCTACGCGGACGACGAGTTCGGGCACGTCTCGCGCTTCACGGGGAACTGGGAGCCGTTCGACAACGGCGGTTTTATGTGCGGCGAATTTCTGACGGACTACGAGGCGCAGCACGGCTCGATCAGCGACTGCAACAACCTGGAGACGCAGCTTCTCGAGGGCTACTACGGGTGCCTGATTCCGGTGTTCGATTTCCTTGAGCCTTTGACGTGGTTCATGAAATCGACGCAGATCGGGCACGTGCGACTCGGCTCGACGGTGCTTTCGTTCATGCCGGGCGAGCTTGGCAGTTTTTTGTCGAAGAAGATGCGCGAGGACATGGCGCCGATCCTTGCGGCGGACGCGACGATCGAAGGGCACGCGACATTCGGCTACGCGAACGGCTATCAGATGTATCTGCTCACGGAGTGGGACTGGCTGCAGGGCGGGTACGAAACGTCGATGAGCGCGTGGGGTCCGAAATACGGCGATTTCCTCGCCGGCCGCAGCACGGCGCTCGTCGGCCAGTTGCTCACGCCCACGCGCGAGGACAACGCGACGGGCGCGCCGGATCAACAACGGCATCCGTGGCCGCCGTCCATCGTGCCGCTGGATCCGGAGCCGGGGACAAGCCCGGGCACGATCGTGACGGACGTCGCAGCGTCGTACGCGCGATTCGACACGGTCGAGTTCGGCTTCCGCGGGGGCTACACCACGGTCGATCCGCACCGCGTCGCCGTCGAGCGATGGGACGGCGGCGCGTGGATCGCCGCGACGATCGCGACCGGCGAGGCGATCACGGACGCCACGACGGATACGTTCCTGCACTACACGCCCGTGCCGGATTACAATGCGACGAAATATCCGAACGAGCGCGAACACCGCTACCGCTTCGTTTGGGAGACGCTCGCCGACACACCGGCGGGGACGTATCGCATCCGCGCGAACGGCCGCTCGTTCGACGGCGCGCAATACGAGCCGTATGAAGTCATTTCCTCCGGATTTGAAATCGAGTCCGCGGGAAACCTCATCGCGGGTGCGCTCGCCGCGACGCCGGACGGCAACGCGGTGACGATCGCGGCGGGGCTATTCTGGCCGCCCGCGACGGGATACCGCGTTCGTAACGCGGCCGTGGCTGCGAACGAAAACGCCCCGGTGACGGGCGGCGAGATCGTCGCGACGGTCGTATTCGCCGACGAAAGCGAGCAGGAGGTGACGCTCGACTTTGTCTCCGACGGGCACTTTGAAGGATCGTTCCTTGCGGATTCGTACGCGGACGCGACGGTCGAGATTCGCGCCGGCGACGCGACGGACGCGGACGGCAACGCCAACGCGAACGCGCTTGCGCCGATCGCGCTGGACTGATGTCCGAGCCGCAAACGCAGCGCAGCGGAGTGCGCGGTCGGCAACGCCGAACGTGGAGCTTCTTTTCAGGGCCGCAAGTCCCGAGCGGCCGCCGAGGGAAGCGCAGCGGAGTGCGCGGTCGATACCGCCCCATGCCGGGGTTCCGTCAATCCAAAGCGCGACAGAGGAATTGTCCATAATGTCCATCAAGTCCATTCGGTCCATCGTGTTCCTCGCGCTGCTCGCGTTCGCGCTCGCGTTTTCCGGCGGCTGCTCGTGCGGCGACGACGATGACGACGACACGTCCGCGGATGACGACGACACCGCCGCCGACGACGACGCGGACGACGACACCGGCGACGACGATGACGACGACGACGACGATGACGACACATCCGCCGATGACGACGATACGAGCGATGACGACGATTTCGACGACGACCTGGACGACGACCTGCCCGTCGACAATCCCGCACAGTACGTCGATCCGCTGATCGGCACGGGCGGATGGATCTACGGCATGGGCGCGTTGAATCCTGGGCCGATGCTGCCGAACGCACCGGTGAAACTCGGACCGGACACGTCGATCAACGACCTCATCATCACGAAGATGCACGCCGGCGGGTATTACTATTACGACGGCTGGATTCGCGGCTTCTCGCACACGCACCTGCCGGGCACCGGCGTCACGGACCTGGCGAACGTGAACCTCATGCCCGTTCTCGGCATTTCCGACGAACGCATCACCGACGCGGGCTATCGCTCGAAATACGACCACGCCACGGAGGTCGCGCGGCCGGGCTACTATAAGGTGACGCTCGAACGGTTCGGCATCGACGTCGAGTTGACGAGCACGATTAACGCGGGCGTGCACCGCTACACGTTCCCCACCGGCGGCGGCGATCCGCACGTCGTCATCGACGCGACCTTCGCGAACGACCCGTCCGCGACCGGCGAGGCGGAGATCACCATCGACACCGGCGCGGGCGAGGTTTTCGGCATGACCGACATGCGCCAGGGATTCACCGGGCGCACCGACGGGCTGCCGACGTATTTCGTCGTGCGTTTCTCGGAGACGATCGCAAGCCACGGCACGTTCGCCAATGATGTGCGCGATCCGGGCGGCACGACGGAATCCGGCGCGGACTGCGGCGCGTACGTCGGATTCGCTCCGGGCACGACGAGCGTGACCGCGAAGGTCGGCATCTCGTTTATCAGCGTCGAAAAGGCGCGCGAAAACCTTAACGCGCAGATGACTCTTTTCGATTTCGACGGCACGGAGAGTGACGCGGTCGATGCGTGGAACGACATCCTTTCCGACGTCATCGTGTACGGCGGCGACGACGTGACGCGCACGGTCTTCTACACCGCGCTCTACCATCTCTACGTGCTGCCGACATCGTTCACGGAAGAGGGCGGCGAATATCGCGGCTTCGATCGCGCGGTGCACACCGCGACGGGCTTTACGTACTACACCGACTTCTCGCTGTGGGACACGTACCGCACGCTGCATCCGGCGATGGCGCTTTTGCGCCCGGAGATCGCGCTCGATTTCGTGCACTCGCTCATGGCGATGAACGACGAGGGCGGCTCGTATCCGCGCTGGGCCGCGGGCCTTGGCGACGCGGGCAGCATGATCGGAACGCACTCCGATTCGGTCATCGCGGAGGCGCTCGTGAAGGGCATCGACGGTTTCGATGTGCAGGAGGCGTACGACGGCCTGCGCTTGCACGCGGTCGGCGATGTGCCGTACGGCGGGCGCAGCGGGCTTGACGAATACATGCTGCTTGGCTGGGTGCCGTCGGATGTGACGAGCGGCTCCGTATCGAAGACGCAGGAGTACGCCTACGACGATTTCTGCCTCGCGCAAATGGCCGATCATCTCGGCGAAACCGCCGATCGCGACCTGTTCATGGATCGCGCGGGGAACTACGCGAATCTGTGGGATCCGGCGACGAAACATTTTCGCGGGCGCGATTCGATCGGAGATTTCACGCCCGAGCCGTTTGCCGAATGGTGGCTGTGGTATGAGGAATACACGGAGGGCAACGCACGGCACTGGCGCTGGTACGCGCCGCACGACGTGCCGGGGCTTGTCGATCTGTTCGGCGGCGTGGACGATTTCGTCAGCGAACTCGACGCCTTCTTCACGGCGACGCTCGACGAGGTGTGGATGATCCTGCCGGATCTGCACTACTACCACGGCAACGAGCCGGACATTCACGCGGCGTATCTTTTCAGCGCGGCCGGCCGGCCCGATCTCGCGGCGAAGTGGGCGCGCTGGATCATGACGACGCACTACGACGAAACGCCCGACGGCATCTACGGCAACGACGACGGCGGCACGCTCTCGGCGTGGTACGTGTTTTCCGCGCTCGGGCTGTATCCGATCGCGCCGTGTTCGCCGTATTACTTCATCGGCTCGCCGATCTTCCCGCGCGCGGACGTGCGCGTTGGCCCGGGCAAGACGCTGTCGATCGTCGCGGAGAACACGTCGGACACCAACATCTACGTGCAGTCCGCGACGCTGAACGACGAGCCGCTGACCGAGCCGTGGATCGCACACGCGGATGTCGCGGCGGGCGGCGAGCTGCGTTTCGTGATGGGCGCGTCGCCGTCGAGCTGGGGCCAGGGGGAGATGTTCGAATAATGCGGAGTGCGGAGTGCGGAATGCGGAATGGAATCGCAATGTGAATTGGGAGTGGGGAATTGCGAATTGGGAATGGAATCGCAGAATTGTTTTTCCACGGATAATGTCATCCTGACGGACGACGTCATCCTGAGCGAAGCGAAGGATCTGGCCGCGCGCCGGCGGACGCTCGTTCTCATGGCCGCGCCCGCCGCGTGACGCGCCGGGGCAACATCGTCCTTGCCGCGTCGGTCTTCGTGCCGGCGTTCGCGGTTTATGCGATCACCGCGCCGCGCACGGTGGGCTGGCAGGACTCCGGCCTGTTCCTCGCGGCGATCCGCGACCTGGGTGTGCCGTACGAGCCGGGTTTTCCCGTTTACATCGTCGCGGCCAAACTGTTCACGTACCTCACCGCGTTTCTCGATTTCACCCTGCGTGTGCATCTGTTTTCCGCGGCGTGCGGCGCCGGCGCGGCGGCCGTCGTCGCGCTTCTTGC
>JAIOHV010000101.1 GCA_019912885.1 bacterium | reverse complement strand
TCGCCGGCGAGCCGCTCGACATTTTTATCAATCAGAAGCTCATCGCGCGCGGCGAGGCCGTCATCATCAACGAAAAGTTCGGCGTTCGCCTGACGGATGTCGTCAGCAAGGTCGAACGGATCGCGAACCTGAAAAGCTGATGGAGGGCGCCATGCACCGTCTTGCCGTTGCCGCCGTCATCGCTGTCGCCACGTTCGCCACGGGTGCTTTCGCGGCCGAGCCCACGGCGTTCACCTCGTTTGTCGCGTTCGAAAAACCCGAAGGCGCGACGATCGAGCTGCACCACGCGGGCGCGGCCGAATTCGGCGAGCTGACGCCGGAGATCGACGCACGCCGGGGCGTCGTTTCCTTTCTTCTCCCGAACGCCGTCTCGAAGATCGGCCAGGCGCAATTCGACGCCGGCGGCGCGGTGCTTTCGCGCGCGCGCCTTTCGGGTTGGCGCGACAACCGGCTGAAGGTTCGATTCTACACGCAGCGCGATTACGCGCCCGCGAGCGACCGCGTGAAGGTGGAAACCGGAAAGGGCGTGCTGCGCATCCATTTGCTGCGCGAGGCGCCGCCCGCGCCCGTGGCCGCGTCCGCCGAACCGCCGAGGGAAGAAAAGCTCGACCGAGCGTTCGAGGACCCGATCGATCTGTCCAAGGTCTTCGCCGACGCGGCCGCGCCGATCGCTTCCGCCGCGCCGGCCGTTACGGAAAGCCCGGCGGCCGCGCCTGAGGCTTCGATCGAGGCCGATGCAGCGCTCGCCGCGAACGGCGGCGCGAACGACGCGTTCGATCTTTCCGGCGGCGTGACGAAGATGATTTCGGCGCTGTTTGTCGCGCTCGCGGCGATTCTGCTTCTGGCCGGTTTGTGGAAGCGCCTTGGCCGCGGTTCGATGATGCCCGGCGCCAAGGGCGCCGCGATGCGCGTCATCAGCACGATCCCCGTGGGGCTAAAAAAGCAGATTTCGCTCGTGGAAGTCGCCGGCGAGGTGTTGGTCGTCGGCGTGGGCGAGGGCGAGATCTCGATGCTCACGCGCATCACCGACCCCGAGGCGCTCGCGCGCATCGGCCACAAGCCGCCCGCCTCGGTGAGCGCCGCCGCCGCGGCGGCCGCCCCGGGACAAAACGCCAAGGCCGCGGGCGCGCCCGACTCGTTCGCAAACGAGCTGGCGCGGCATATCGCGCAATACAGCGACAAGGCCGAACCCGCGCCGGAGCCGAAGTCCCCGGCCGCGCCGCTTGAGCCGGCCGGGACGAAGGCGGTGCTCGGCAGCATTTTCGACAACGCGCCCCGGCACGCCGGAAACGGACACGAGGATGGTGCGGTCCACGGCGCCGCGACGCCTCCGAAAACGAACGGACACGACAAGACGCACGCGCCCGTGGCCGCCGCCGCGACGCTCGACGCGATCCGCGAACGCCTCGCCACCATGAGGCGCATCTAGGGGAATCATGCCGCGCAAGGGCGTCATCATCGCGGCCGTTTTTCTGGCCGGTCACCTGATCCTCGCCCAGGCGGCCGAGGCGGCGCCGGTCGGGCAGTCGCCCGCGCTGCCGCTTCCGAACGTGTCGATCGACTTCGACGACGCGGCGGGCGAGGGCGACCTGACCGCGCCGGTGAAGCTGCTCCTGCTTTTGACGGTGCTGTCGCTTGCGCCGTCGATCCTCGTGATGATGACCTGCTTCACGCGCATCGTGGTGGTGATGGGGTTTTTGCGCCAGGCGATCGGAACGCATCAGGTTCCGACCAACACCATCATCGTCGGACTGGCGCTGTTCCTGACGATTTTCATCATGCTGCCGGCTTTCAAGACGATCCATGACGAGGCGTACGTGCCGTACGCGGAGCAGGAGATCGGCTACGCGGAAGCCGGCGAGCGGGCGATGGCGCCGATCCGCGCGTTCATGCTGAAGCAAACGCGGGAGAAGGACCTGGGGCTGTTCGTGAAGGTGTCCGGTGTCGCACGGCCGGACAACTCGGATGCGTTGCCAAGCTACGTCATCATCCCCGCGTTCGTGCTTTCCGAGCTGCGGACGGCGTTCATCATCGGCTTCATGGTGTATTTGCCGTTTCTGATCATCGACATGGTGATCGCGGCGGTGCTCATGAGCATGGGCATGATGATGCTGCCGCCGGTCATGATCTCGCTGCCGTTCAAATTGCTCATCTTCGTGCTGGCCGACGGGTGGTACCTCATCGTGGGTTCGCTCGTGGACAGCTTTTACGCGTAGGGGGACCGCGATGACGCTCGAATCCGCGATGACGATCTCGCGCATGGCCGTCGAGGCCGCGGCGGCGGTGGCGACGCCGATCCTGGCCGCCGGGCTCGTGGCCGGCCTTCTCGTTTCGATATTCCAGGCGGTGACGCAGATCCACGAGATGACGCTGACCTTCATCCCGAAGATCCTCGCGGTCGGCATCGTGGGCGCCGTTTTTTACACGTTCATGATGAACCACCTGCTCGATTTCACCGTCAAGATGTTCACCACCTTTCCGGCGTACATCCGCTAGGGGCTTTGGGTTCGTGACGGCGCTCATCCCCACGCCCGAGACCGCGGTCTTCTTCTTTCTCGTGCTCGCGCGCGTGCTGGCGCTTGTCGCATCGCTGCCGTTTCTCGCGTTCCCGTCGATCCCCACGACGATCAAGGGCGGGTTCGCGTTTTTCGTCGCGCTCGTCGTGTTTCTCGCGCTGCCCGGGCCGAAGGCAGCGCCGTTGACGCTCGGCGGCGTCGCGCTCGCGAGCGCGGGCGAGATCACGATCGGCCTTTTGATGGGTTTCGTCGTGCGCGCGGCGCTGGAGGCCGTGGAGATCGCCGGCGAACTCGCGGGATTCCAGATGGGATTCACGGTCGCAAACGTCGTCGATCCGTTCACCGGGGGACAGGTTTCGCTGATCGGCAATTTTCAGACGATGGTCGCGACGCTGATCTTCGTCGTCTCGGGCCTCTACCTCGTCTTCATCGGCGGACTCGTTGACAGCTTTCGCATCATCGCGCCGGGACAGGCGGTGCTGCAAGGCGGCGGGCTCGACCTTCTGACCGATATCGGCGGCCGGATTTTCGTGAACGCGGTGCGCATCGGCGGGCCGCTCATCATCACCATGCTCCTTGCGAACCTGGGGCTGGGGCTCATGGCGCGCGCGTTTCCGCAGATGAACGTGTTCATGGTCGGGTTTCCGATCACGATCGGGCTTGGGTTTTTGATCATCGCGGCGGGGATGCCGTTTTTCTTCACGGCGGCGAAGTCGCTGTTTACCGGCGCCCAGGGCGACATGATCACCGCAATCCGCCTTTTGGCCCCGTAGGGAAAAGATCATGGCCGAACAAGATCAGGAACGGACCGAGGAACCCACCTCAAAAAAACTCGAGAAGGCGCGCGAGGAAGGAAGCGTCGCCCAATCGCAGGAAATCCCCACCGTTCTCGTGCTTGCCACGGGCATCGCCGTGTTCACTTACGCCGGCTCGTACATGTGGGGAAATCTGACGCACGTGATGAGCGAGGCCCTGGCGCGGTGCGCGCAGACGGATCTGACCGCCGACTCCCTGCTGGGGGTCGCCTGGCCATTTGTCAAGGCGGTCGTCGTCGTCCTCGCGCCGCTTCTGGGCACCGTGTTTGTCGTCGGCACGCTCTCCTACGTCGCTCAATTCGGCTTCCTCGTCAGCGGCAAGGCCATCACGCCGGACCTGACGCGCCTTGACCCCCTCGCCGGGGGCAAGCGCCTGTTTTCCGTGAAAGCCCTGTTCGACACCGGCAAGGGCTTCGCGAAGATCATCCTCGTCGGGCTCATCGTCTTCGCCGCGATCAAGGGCCAACTCGGACTGCTGCTGAAGCTTTCGCTTTTTTCACCCGTCGAGATCGGCGCGACGTACGCCGCGATCGCCAAAACGCTCGCGCTGCGCGTCGTCGGCGCGCTTTCGATCATCGCGGCCATCGACTACCTGTTCCAGCGCGCCACCTACCTCCGGAAGATGCGCATGACGCGGCAGGAGGTGAAGGACGAGTTCAAGAACGCGGAGGGCGATCCGAAGGTGAAGGCGCGCATCCGGCGCGTGCAGACCGAGATGGCCCAGCGCCGCATGATGCACGAAGTGCCGACCGCGAACGTGGTCGTCACCAACCCGACGCACGTTTCCGTCGCGCTTCGCTACGAGCGCGGCAAGGACGCGGCGCCGGTCGTCGTCGCCAAGGGCAAGGATCTGATCGCCCTGAAGATCCGCGAAATCGCGAAGGACAACGGCATTCCGTGCGTCGAGCGCCCGCCGCTCGCGCGCGAGCTTCACAAGCGCTGCAAGGTGGGCGGAACGATTCCGCTGTCGCTGTATCAGGCCGTCGCGGAGATCCTCGCCTACATCTACAGCCGCGATAAGGGGGCCGCCTGATGAGCGCCGTCATTCCCGTGCCGAATCCGGATCAACGCACCTCCGCCGTCGCTTTTTCCGTCGCCATCATCGGCATCCTCGTCGTGATGGTGCTGCCGGTCCCGACGTTCATCCTGGACTCGCTGTTGACGATCTCGATCACGCTGGCCGTGCTGATCCTGCTCGTGTCGCTTTATACCGCGTCGCCGCTCGAGTTCTCGTCGTTTCCGACGCTGCTTCTTGTCGGCACGCTGTTCCGGTTGTCGTTGAACGTCGCGTCGACGCGCCTCATCCTCCTGAACGGCCAGGACGGCGCGGACGCGGCGGGCCGGGTGATCGAGGCGTTCGGCATGTTCGTCGTCGGCGGCAACGCCGTTGTCGGCTTCATCGTCTTTCTGGTCCTTGTCATCATCAACTTCGTCGTCATCACCAAGGGCTCCACGCGTATCGCGGAGGTCGCCGCGCGCTTCACCCTGGACGCCATGCCCGGCAAGCAGATGGCGATCGACGCCGATTTGAACTCCGGTCTCATCGACGAGGAGACCGCGCGGGGCCGCCGCCGCTCGATCGAGCGCCAGGCGGACTTTTACGGCGCGATGGACGGCGCGAGCAAGTTCGTGCGCGGCGACGCCATCGCCGGCATCGTCATCACGATCGTCAATATCGTCGGCGGGTTCATCATCGGCGTCGCGCAACAGTCGATGCCCCTTGCCGAGGCCGCGAGCGTTTACACCATCCTTTCCGTTGGCGACGGGCTGGTCTCGCAGATCCCCGCGCTCATCGTCTCCACCGCGGCCGGTATCGTCGTCACGCGCGCCTCCGGCGACATCGACCTGGCCGGGAGTCTCGCGAAACAGCTTTTCGGCAAAAGCCGCATCTTCTTCATCACCGCGGCGATCCTCGCGTTTTTCGGCATGGTGCCGGGCATGCCCGCCGCGCCGTTCCTGATCCTGGCCGTGACGATCGCGATCGCCGCGGTGCGCGTCCGGGCGGTGGAGATCGAACGGGACCGCGTCTCGGCCGACGCCGCCTTGCCGAAAGACGCCAAGGAACCCGAACGGATTCAGGATCTGCTGGGGCTCGATCTCGTGGAACTGGAGATCGGCTACGGGCTCATTCATCTGGTCGATCCGGATCAGGGCGGCGAGCTTCTCGAGAAGGTGAAGGCCATCCGGCGGCAGTTCGCGCAGAAGATGGGCCTTGTCATTCCGCCGATCCACATCCGCGACAACCTGCAACTCAAGCCGGGGCAATACCGCATCCTCATCAAGGGCGTGCAGGTCGGCGACGGCGATCTGATGACCGACAGATTTTTGGCGATGGATCCGGGGAGCGTCGAGAAACCGATTGACGGGATCCCCACCGTGGAGCCCGCGTTCCAGCTTCCGGCGATCTGGATCCGTAAAACGGATCGCGAAAAGGCCCAGTTCGCGGGTTACACGGTCGTCGATCTGGCGACGGTCATCACGACGCATCTATCGGAAATCTTTAGACATTCCTCGCATCAGCTCCTTTCGCGCCAGGACACGAGCGAACTTTTGGACAACTTCGCGAAGAAGTCCCCGAAGGTCGTGGCGGAGTTGGTCCCCAACTTGCTTCCCTTGGGGACCATTCAGAAAGTTCTTCAGAACCTGGTCAAGGAGGAAGTGCCGGTGCGAGACCTTTTGACGATCCTCGAAACGCTGGCCGACTTCGCGCCGGTGACCAAGGATCCGGACGTGCTGACCGAATACGTCCGACAGGCGCTCGCCCGCACGATCACCGATCTGCACGCCGGCGGCGACGGCACCATCGCGCTGATGACGCTGGAATCCGTGCTCGAAAACCGGCTGACCGAGTCCGTGCAGTCAAGCCAGCACGGCGCTTTCCTTTCGATCGAGCCGGACCTGGCGCAGCGGCTCTTGCGCGCGCTGGATTCCGCCGGCGGCAAGTTCAACAACATCGGCACGCGCCCCGTGCTGCTCACGAACCCGCTCATCCGCGGGCATCTGAAGCGTTTCCTCGACAAGTTCATGCCGAGTTGGGCGATCCTCTCGCACAACGAGATCGACGCGAAGGCCAAGATCTACTCGCTCGGAACGGTGGAGGTATAACCGTATGACGACGCGAACGTTCCGCGCCGCCACGATGAAAGAGGCGCTTGCCGCGGTGAAGGCCGAGATGGGCGCCGACGCCGTGATCCTCTCGACGCGCTCGGCCAAATCGCTGAGCGGGCTGATCGGGCGGCCGGGGGTGGAAGTCACCGCCGCGCGATCCGCGGACGCCCGCCCCGCGCCCGCGCGCGCTCCGGAGATCGCGCGGGAAATCCCGCGCGCGCCCGAGCCGTCCCGCGCCGCCGCGGCGTACGCAAACGCCCGCGCCGCGTCCGAACCGGAGTCCGAGCCCGAGCCCCGCGCGATCGCGACACCGGACGACGATCGCTTCGCCGCTTTCGCCCGCCGGCTCGATCGGCTGGAGTCGCATTTCGGCGAGCGTTCGATCGACGAGCGCCTTTCCCGCATGTCCGGCCAGATCGAAATGCTCGCGGCCGCGATCGCCACCTTGGGAAGCGCCGCGCCGCCCGCCATGCCGGAAATGACAAACGGCGGCGGTTTCGCCTCGGACCTTTCCGCGTCGATCGCGTTCCGCAATCTGTACGAAAAGCTGATCGCCGAGGGCGTTATCGAGACAATGGCCTTCGATATCGTGGAGGAGGCGCGCGGCCGGCTCGGCAAGGCGCCCGAGGACGAATTCCTGGCGATGGAGCACGTGGCCGCCGCCATCATGGACCGGGTGCGTGTTGTCAATCCGTTTTCGGATATCGGCCGCAAGCAGGCGATCTGCGCGGTGGTCGGCCCGACGGGCTCCGGCAAAACGACGACGATCGCCAAGCTCGCCGCGGCGCAGGTGTTCAACCGCGGCAAGAAAGCGGCGTTCGTCACGGTGGACACGTTCCGCATCGGCGCGGTCGAACAGCTTCGCACCTACGCGCGCATCATGTCCGCGCCGCTTGACGTGGCGGTGGACGAGGACGACCTGGCCGCGAAGATCGCGCGCCACGCGGACAAGGACGCGATCTTCATCGACACCGCGGGCGTCTCGCAAAAGGACACCCGCATGGTGAAGCGGCTGGCGGGGTACTTCGCGAACCGGCCGCAGATCGACCTGCACCTGATCGTCCCGGCGACGACGCAGCATCGCGACCTGAAAGAGGTGGTCGCAAGCTACGACGGCGTGACGCTGTCATCGCTCATCGCGACCAAGCTCGACGAGGCCAACGCGCTCGGCGGCGTGTTCAACATCGCCGGGCAAACGGGCCTGCCGCTTTCGTATTTCACGATCGGCCAGCACGTGCCCGACGACATCGAGGCGGCGACCCGGGAGCGGGTGGTGGACCGCCTGCTCGGCATCACCACGCATTGAGGAACGAGGGTCAAGGATGGACCAGGCGCAGCAATTACGGCAGCTAGCCCAGGATCGGTTTATGTATACGAACGCCACGCGCAACGGCCCGGCGCCGGCCCGGCCGCTTCGCGTGTTCGCGGTGACAAGCGGCAAGGGCGGCGTGGGCAAGACGAATGTCACCGCCAACCTCGCGGTGGCGCTCGGCCGCCGGGGAAAGCGCGTGCTGGTGCTCGACGGCGATCTCGGCCTGGCGAATCTCGACATCCTGCTTGGCATAAAGCCGATGTGGCACATCGGCCACGTGCTTTCGGGTGAGAAGCGCCTGTCCGATATCATTGTCGAGGGCCCGCCGAACGTGCGCGTGCTGCCGGGGTCGTCCGGCGTCTCGGCACTCGCGAACCTGTCCGAGGGCGACCGATACGCCCTGCTCACGGAACTCGACACCTTCGACGATCCGATCGACGTCCTGATCATCGACACGAGCGCGGGCATCGGCTCGAACGTGCTCTATTTCGCCGCGGCGGCGCAGCAGACGATCGTCGTCACCACGCCGGAGCCGACGGCGATCACCGACGCGTACGCGATGATGAAGGTGCTGGCCACCGAACACGGCGAGAGACGATTCCTGCTTTTGCCGAACAACGTGCAAAACGAGCGCGCGGCGCAAAAGATCTATGCGGATCTCGCGGGCGTCGCGACGCGGTTTCTCGATATATCCATCAGCCTCGTGGGGTACGTGCCGGCGGACGCGAACTTGCCCCGCGCGGTTCGCCGCCGGCGCCTGGTCGTGGATGCATACCCGGATTCGCCCGCGTCGCAGGCGTTTGACCGTCTGGCGGGCCGCCTGCTCGCGACGCGGATTCCGGAAGGGCCCAAGGGCGGCCTGCAGTTCATGTGGCGACAGTTCTTGCAGATCGCGTAGGGAAGGAACGGGCGATGAAACACGCCAATCGACAGGTCGTCGCCGCCATGGCCAGCGGCACGTTCATGGTGGCGGCCGTTACCGGCGTCGTCAGCTCGGTGCCGGCGGCGACGGTGCTGTGGAGGGCGGGCGCGGTCGCCGCGGCCACCGGTTTTTTCGCGGGATTTATTGCCGTCGTTTTTGAAAGGATCTGGAGCAAATGATTTCCGTATCGATACAGGACTGGAAACAGTCGCCGCCCGAGATGCGCGACGCGATGCGCGATGAGCTGATCCGCAAATATACGCCGCTCATCAAGCTCGTGGCCTCGCGCATCATCCGCAAGCTGCCGCCCCAGATCGAGTTGGGCGACCTCATCAACACGGGGGTGCTTGGCCTCATGGACGCGATCGACAAATTCGATCCCGACCGCGAGATCAAGTTCGAGACGTACGCGGAGTTTCGCATTCGCGGCGCGATCCTCGACGAGTTGCGTTCGCTGGATTGGGTCCCGCGCTCGATTCGCCAGCGGTTGAACGAGCTTCAGCGCACCTACGAGGAACTCGAGGCCAAGTTCCAGCGCCCGGCCACCGACGACGAGGTCGCGGGCGAACTCGGCATCAGCCAGGCGGACTATTTCCATCTCGTCAGCCAGGCCAGCGGCGTGAGCCTGGTGAGCCTCGACGATCTCGGCCACTCCTCCAACGGCGAGGGAGGAAAACGCAACTTCCTGGAGTTTTTCAAGGAGCCGCACAAGGAGAGCGTCGTTGATCTTTTGAATCTGCATGACGTCAAACGCGTCGTGGCCGAGGCGATCGACGACCTGCCGAAAAACGAGCGATTCGTGGTTTCGATGTATTACCACGACGAACTGACGATGAAAGAGATCGGTCTGGTTCTCGGCATCACGGAAAGCCGCGTGAGCCAGATCCACAACAAGGCGATCTTGCGCCTGCGCGGAAAGTTGAAACGCCACATGCAGGAGAACGGCTGACGGTTCAAGTCCGGAACGCGACGACCCGATAACGGTAGATAGCCGTCGTCCCGACGGCGGCGCCCTGCCATGGGAAGGCGGGATTTCGTCCTCGAAGGCCCAAGGAGCCGGCATGATGCCCACGGACGCGAATATGAAAATCATCACGGTGGACGACTTTTCCACCATGCGGCGCATCATCAAGAACCTGTTGCGCCAGCTCGGTTTTCAGAATGTGGTCGAGGCCGAGGACGGGGCCAGCGGCCTTGAGATGGTGCGCCAGGAGAAGGTGGACCTGATCATTTCCGACTGGAACATGCCGAGGATGACCGGGCTGGAGTTCCTGCAGGAGGTCCGCAACGACCCCTCCCTGAAGGACATCCCGTTCATCATGATCACGGCCGAGGCCGAAAAGGAAAAGATCATCCAGGCCGTGCAAAGCGGTGTTTCCAATTTCATCGTCAAGCCGTTCACCGCGGAAATCCTGCGGCAGAAGATCAACAAGGTCTTCGACGGTTAGGCGCGAAAGGCGATCGCGATGGCCGACGACCCGGCGACAAGAATTCCCGGCATCTCGCCGGTCGTCGGAGGTCTTGCGGGAATCGCCAAGCGATTCCGCGAGCGCGAGCGCGAACGCCGCCGCCCCGGCGCGGACCCGGAAGATGAATCCGATGCCCGCGAACCCGAGGAAATCGTGACGATTCAAAGCGCGGACACGGCGTCCGCCAAGAAGACGCCCGCCGCGCCGGACGGCGACGACGCGCCGCGCCCGCGCCGGATCGATCTGAAGATCTGATGTCCGATTCCCTTGTCGTTCGATCAAGACTTGCGTCGCCCGCGGCGTTGAAAACCCTGCGGCCCGATGGCGCGGGCGCGTTCGCCGCACGCCATCACGCGGCTCACGGCGCGCCGGCGCGCGAAACCGATGCCGAGCCCGCGCGTGCCGAGCCGGCTTCGCGGTCCGTCGCGCCCGGAGAGCCCGACGACGTTGATGTCCGGACGTCCACGCCGCGCGCGTCGGGCGGACCGTCGTTCGGCAGCGCCGCGGACCGCGTCGCCTCGACAATGGCCGGGCGGATATTCCGTCAACTCGCGGGTGGCGCGGCCGGGCCGGCCGTCGCCGATCTTCGCATGCGCCTTGGCGCGCTTTTCGGGCCGAGTCCGACCGCCGCGGGCCTGGCCGCGCTCGTCGGCGAACTCGCCCTGCCGGACGCCCATCGGCTCCTGCGATTTTTCCGGCGAACACCCGAGGCGATCTCGCGCGTCATCGAGCGCGCGGCAAACGCGGTGCAGGGCGATTTTGTCGAATTGGTGCGCGACGGATTCGAGTTCGAGGAGGTCGAGCGGTTTTTGAAGGGCCTTTCGACCATGCGTCAGACGATCGAAACGCACCAACGCGCCAACGCCGGTCTTTGGCGCGATCACGGCATGATTTTCCTTGAGTGGCCGGCGTTGTCGGCGGAGGCCTCGCCGATGCGCCTTTGGATCGCGCGCGGCGACGCGGACGCGCAAGGACCGGGCGGCGCGGCGGGCGCGCGTTTCACGGTGTCGGTGCGCGTCGTGATGACGCGGCTTGGCGAGGTGCGCGCGCGCGTTTCGTACGGGCCCGAAATTCAGGTCAGCCTCCGCGCGGACGACGCGGCGCTCTTACGTATCGAACGCGAGCTGGCGCGCGTGCCGGAGGCGCTCCGGCCGCTCGGCCGGCCGGTTCGCGTGGACGTGCGGGCGCTGTCGCCGGACGAGGAGCCGTTTCCGGATCTGGCGACGCTCAGCGCGAAGATGAACGGCCGCCTCGGGCGCATGCACGTGAAAGCGTAGTCAATGGGGAATAGGGAATTGCGAAGGCAGATTGGAATCGCAAACGAAGGGGTTGTCGCGATGTCAGTGCCGCGAGCGATAACGAGCGTTCAGCCGCGCGCCGTCCCATCGCGCTTCTTCCAACCCACGGCTTTCATTCGTTCCATGCGGTCCATGGTGTCCATTTTGTCCATCGGGCCGGGGTAAACGCATGACACGCGACGACAACGAACGGACGCAAAGAGACACCCCGCCGACCCAGGCCGTCGCGCTTTCCTACGATCGCGATAAGGACCCCGCGCCACGCGTTTCGGCCAAGGGCTTTGGTCTGATTGCCGAAAAAATTCTCGAAATCGCGCGCAGGAACGGCGTGCCGATCCGGTTCGATCCCGATCTCACGCACCTTCTTGCCAAGCTCGATCTGGGCGAGCGCATTCCGCGCGATCTGTACAAGGTCGTGGCCGAAGTGCTGGCCGCAATCTATCGCGCCAACGAACCGGCGGTTCAATCGGTCACGGGCGCCGGCGGCGACAACCCGGATTCGGACTTGTAGAGCGCCTGCCATCCGCGTTCAGCGATGACCGCGTCCGCATTTATCGGCTCGCCGCCGCCCGCCGGTATCATGGTCCCGTTGCCAATGACGTCCGCGATTTCGCGCGCCATGAGGCGATAGCCCCTCCACGTCATGTGGCAATAATCGACGAACAAATCCCGGGGCGTGATTGGTGCCAAACCCGGCCTATCGATCAATGTCGGGAATGATGTCCGGTGGCGCGGGCGTCGGAACCGGCTTTTCCAATTTGTAAAGGAAATCCCAACCGCGCGTGGCGATGACGCGGTCGACATCCGGCGAATCTTTCGGCTCGCCGTCGCCAGGTGTCACCCAGCCTCGCGCCAATATCGCGTCGACAATTTCGAGCGCCATCAAGTGATAGCCGCGCCACGTCATGTGGCAATAATCCATGAATAGCGTCGCCGAGGGGATGCCGTTCGGAGAATGTTTTTCCGCGGCGCGCTCCAGGTCGGCAAGTGCTACGTCCGTTCCTATCGCGATTTCGCGTACGAAGGCATTGCAGCTCGGCCGCTGCCGGTTCGAGGGATTCAGCTCGACGGAAACTTTCAACAATTCACGTGCTTCCTTGAAGCGGCCGAGCGCGCCGAGACTGCGACCGATACGATAGGCCGCCCACGCCGGAGAGGGACATTTCGAAAAGGATTCGATCGCGAGCTCGTGAAATCCGGCCTGAGCTTGCTTGATCCCCCGCCGGTAATGTTTATCGCCCAGTGGTTCCTGTGTCGGCAACCCATGCGTGGTCACAAGATCGCCTCGGTACGTCAGGTGAATCGGCAGCGTGCACAAGACCAGCCGAACGCCTGCTTTTCCGCAGCGTTCGACCATTTCCTTGACGTTTTCGCGATATCCCGCCGCGATTCGTTCGGTGTCCGGATCCTGCGGGGTGAAATACGAACGTCGATCCAAAGCGACGCCGGGTTTCAACGCGCGTTTGAGCGACCGATAGAGTGTCCATTTGTGCAGCGTCTCGTTGAATCGCGTGGCTGGGACATAGCCCTCGTTGTTTCCCGTTGCCACGACGACGATGTGCGGCTTCGCGCGCAACATTTCGCAGACCACGGCACGCACGGCGAAGGAATTCATCGAACCGACGGCGGCGTTGATAACCTCGAAGCGCCGCGACGGGAAACGTGCGGTCAGCTCGGCGTCGAGCCAATTGGGAATGCCTCCGACATTCGGAATATTGACGCCGCCATCCTGATGGACATACGGGCTTCCCATCATGAACGAGGCGCCCGCCATGACGACGCGCGTGACGCCCGACGCCGGTACGGCGGTGAATTCTTGATGCACCATGGGTGCGCTGGCGGTCCTTAACCGGCGCCCGTTGTCGCGTGACTCCAGAATCGCGCCCGTGTAGACGGCGCGATCGTCGGGTCGCCAGGTTTCAATAAGGTTCTCGGATTCCAGGTGATTGAGCATGGCCGTGGCGGCAACCAGGGTGATCGCCGTGGGAACGGTCGCGAAGACCAGCCGTTTGGCATGGCGGCGAAGTTTCAGGAGTCGGCGAACGAAAATCGGGATGACGAACCCCAAAAATCTGTGGACCGGGAACGTGGCCAATGATACAGTAAATGCGGAATTTTCGGCGCGGCCGGCCGATGTTCGGCCGGCGGGCGGCAATGTGTGTGACCGCCGTGCGCCCCATGAATTGTCTGGAGGGATTGATCATGAGCAAGTGGATTATCCTCGTCACGTTGGTTGTCGCGGTATTCCTTGCCGGCGGTTGTCTGCATTCGGACGATCCGCGCGACCTGGACGACGGCGACGATGATGGCGGATCGCTGGCCGACGACGACGGCCCGGACGGAAAGAAAAGCGGACTGCATCGCTTCCTGACCTGCGACGAACTTCTTGAGTGGTTCCAGAGTGTCGTGCTCACGTATTACGACCGTCTCGCCGACGAAAATCTCGAATGGACGCTCGAGTCCTGGAACGGCGGCGGCTGGTGGGACGACGACGGCTGGTGGGGAGACGACGACGACGATGACTGGAACGGCGGCGACGACGACGCTTCCGACGACGACTTCGCCGGTGATGACGACGACGGCGGCGACGACGCCGCGGACGACGACGATGGACCGCCGCAGGACGGCGACGATGAGGGCAGTGCCGACGACGACGACGACCACTCCGACACGAACGTGCAGGAAGAGGGCGTCGACGAAGCCGATATCGTCAAGACCGATGGCGAGTTGCTCTACGTGCTGGCGGGCGGCAACCTTTTGATTTTCGATCCCGTGCCCGCGCCGGACACGACGGAGTTGTCGCGTCTCGCGATCGCGGGCCGCGTGCTCGAGATGTTCCTTTACGGCGATCTCGTCGTCGTGTTCTCCGACGCGAGTTGGCAGGACATCGACGGCGGCCTCTGGCCAGGGCGCGATACGCAAGACATTTCATTCCCGGTCCTTGTCGTGACGATCGTGGACGCCGAGGATCCGACGGCGCCCGAAGTGATGCGGACCATGCTCCTGGAGGGCGGCTATATCAGCTCGCGCCGCGTCGCGAACATGATGCGGCTTGTCGCAAGCACCTGGGGGCAGTTCCCGTACCTGGAGACGTGGATCGATCCGACGCCGTACGTCGGTGACGACGGCGAGATCGACGAAGACGCGCTGCGCGCCGCGTACGATGATCTCAAGGAGAAGAACCGGGACGAAATCGAGGGCTACCCCCTCGACACCTGGTTGCCCGAGTATTACGAGTCGGGCCCGGACGGTGAGCGCGAGGGTGCGCTCTCTGAATGTACGGACTACTACCGCACGCAGTCCCCGTTCGGCACGGCGGTGACCTCAGTCGTAACGGTCGATCTCGAAAATCCGGCGGACAAGTTGCCGGATATCGCGCTCATCGCCAACGGCGCGCTGGTGTATGCGTCGACGGAGTCGTTGTACGTCTCCGCGGCGGCGGACGCTTACTTTGCGTGGGATTGGGAGGGCGACTGGGATCAGCGCTCCGAGATCCACAAGTTTCTCATCGGCGACGAGCGCGCGCAGGCGGAATACGTCGGCAGCGGCATCGTCCCCGGCTATCTGCTGAACCAATTCTCGATGGGCGAGAAGGACGGCTATCTGCGCGCGGCGACGACCACCGGCTCCTGGGGCGATTCGCTCTCGAACGGCGTGTACGTGCTGGCCGAGGGCGAGCTCGAAACGCTCGACGTGGTCGGCAGCGTGGACGGCATCGCCCCGGGCGAAACGTTGCAGAGCGCGCGGTTCATGGGCGATCGCGGGTTCCTGGTGACGTTTGAGCAAACCGATCCGCTGTTCACGCTCGATCTATCCGACCCGACCGATCCGCGCGTCGTGGGCGAGCTTGAGATTCCGGGATTCTCGACCTATCTGCATCCGTTCGGCGACGATCATCTGCTGACGATCGGCGTCGGCGGCAACAATTCCGGTCAGACCGGCGGCGTGCTGTTACAGATCTTCGACGTCACGGATTTCGCCAATCCCGCCCAGGCGTTCACGGAGCAGATCGGCGAGGGCTGGAGCGTCTCCTCCGAGGCGCAATACGATCACAAGGCGTTCCTCTACTACCCGCCGATGGATCTGCTGGCCATTCCGATCACGGATTACGCCTATGACGACTGGTGGGGCGATGACGACGGCTGGTGGGGCGACGACGACGACTGGACCGGCGACGACGACGAAGTACCGCCTTCCGGAAAGGCCGCGCCCGATAACGACGAGCCGTACACCGGTGTTTACGTTTACAACGTGACGGTGGAAGACGGCTTCGAGTACCTGGGCCGCGTCGACCACACCGATCTTGAGCCCGAAGGCGGATGGCCGTGGGAGGGTTTCATGCCGAGCGTTCGCCGCACGGTGATCATCGGCGAATACATGTACACGATCTCGAACGCGGCGCTCGTCGTCACGCGCATCTCGAGCTTCGCGGATGTCGCCACGAGCGCGTTCCCCTACGAGGAAGACGACTACTGGTGGGGCGACGACGATTGGGAAGACGGCGGGGGCTGGGACGAATAAACCGGCACGCGCGAATAAACGAATGAATCCCCGACGGGCGGCGAAAGCCGCCCGTTGGTTTATCCGTCTGCCGCGGCGTTCCTGGCCGGCGCGGATTTTTGAATCACCTCGAACTTCTCGCCGATGATTTCGCGGAACGTTTCCGATGACGCGTTCCAGTCGATGACATCCACGCGAAACGGCAGGTCGGAATATTCGAAGTCTTCCTTCAGGCGCATGATCCGCCGCCAGTCGATCTTGTCCGCTCCGACAAGCGCAAGATCAAGGTCCGAAAAACGGCGTGCCGTTCCATTCACCCGCGATCCGAACGCGCGCACTTCGCACTCCGGAACTTGGGCGCGAAGAATGGCCCTGATCGTATTCAGGTCTTTTTCGCCAACGTCAATCATTGTGCGTTTCGAGAGTCTCAAGTGGCATTCACTTTTTCCTCTCCTTGCGCGTATATCATGCCGTCGATGCCCGCCGCTATCGAAAATTTCCGAATTTGCCGGTGCGGCAAACGGCAAAACCTGCCTGAACAAGCGAGTTCTTTGCCCCAAATGCCGTTGGCGCGGCGGAGCGCGCGTCGCGTATCTCATTGAAATATATGCGTAAAAATGCGTGCCTCGGCGTGGCACAACGCTTGCTCATCCCTATCCCCCGGAGGACGAGCCGCGATGACGAACGGAATCTACGCCGCCGTATTGGGAGCCCGGATCGAGGGGACGCGCCTTGACGTGATCGCGAACAACGTCGCGAACGCGGGCACCCCCGGATTTCGGGCCGACCGCGCCCTGTTCTCCACGCACCTCGACTTCGTTTCGGACGACAAGTTCAACAAGTTCCGCAAGACGCTCGACAACGTCGGACGCTACTTCCAGACGGCAAGCACATTCACAAGCGGCCCGATCCAGTTCACCGGCCGCGAGGGCGACGCCGCGATCGAAGGCGAGGGCTATTTCGTCCTCCAGGGACCCAACGGCGACATCTACACGCGCGCAGGGAATTTTCGCGTCGATACCGACGGCACCCTGCGCTCCGCCTCCGGCTTTGCCGTGATGGGCGAGGGCGGGCCGATCACGGTCGATCCCACGCGCGACCTGTCGTTCGGACCCGACGGCGCCGTGTTTTCCGGCGGCGAGCAGGTCGATCGCCTGCGCGTCGCGGCCTTCGAGGATCAGCGCCTTCTTCGCAAGGCGGGCGGCACCGGATTCACCGGCGACGCCGCCGCGCCGAAAGCCGATCCCGAATTCACCGTCGTCAACGGCGCGCTCGAGGGCTCGAACGTCAACGTGATGCGCGAGATGGCCGGCATGGTGACGACGAGCCGCCAGTACGAATCCTATCAACGCACGATCAAGATGATCGATGAAGTGAACGGCCGCGCCACGTCGCTCGGCCGGATCTGAGGAGAGACGCCATGATGCGAGCGCTTTGGACCGCCGCCTCCGGAATGGACGCCCAGCAAACGAAGATCGACGTCATCGCGAACAACCTCGCGAACGTGAACACCGCGGGCTTCAAGCGCGGGCGCGCCGATTTCGAGGACCTGCTCTACCAGACGATGCGCGCGCCCGGCTCGTCGGTTGCCGAGGGCCGGCCTTCGCCGGCCGGAACGCAGATCGGCCTTGGCGCCCGGACCGTCGCGGTCTCGAAAATCTACCAGCAGGGGGAGCTGCAGCAGACGACCAACGAGCTCGACATCTCGATCGAGGGGCCGGGCTTTTTGCAGGTGACGCGGCCGTCCGGCGAACTGGCCTACACGCGCGCCGGCGCGCTCAAGCGCAACAACGAGGGCGTGCTGACGATCGCCTCGGGCGAGGTGCTCGAGCCGGAGATCACGATCCCCGCGGAAGCCATGAACGTCACCATCGCGCCGGACGGCACCGTGTCCGTGACGATGCCCGACGAAACGGAGGCCGAGGAGGTCGGCACCATCCAGCTCGCGCGGTTCATCAACCCGGACGGACTTCGCGCCATGGGACACAACCTGATGCTTCCGACGGGCTCATCGGGCGAGCCGATCGTCGGCGTGCCCGGAGAGGAAGGCCTCGGCACGCTGACCCAGGGATTCCTCGAGATGAGCAACGTCAATCTCGTCGAGGAAATGGTGCAGATGATCGTCGGCCAGCGCGCCTACGAAATATCGAGCCGCGTCATCAACACCGCCGACCAGATGTTGCAGAACATCGCGAGGTCGTAACGATCATGAAAGCCAACGGCGGACTCATCCGGCTGCGTACCGAGCGCGAGATCCTCGAGGGCTTCCGCCCGCGAGCCGTGCGCCCGTACGCGCGCCTGGCGTTCGCCGCGGTCATCGCCGCCGCGATGCTGTTGGCGATCGTTTCCCACGCGAGCGGCGATCCGATCGGCGTCCACGACGAAATCGTGGTCAACGCCGACGTGGTTCGCCTGGGCGACGTGGCCGACGGCCTGCCGCGCGATATCGCCGACACCTTTCTTTGCAAGGCGCCGTCGCTTGGCGTCAAAGGCCGCCTGTCGGGGTCGTTTGTCGCCGCGCGCATCCGTCAGGCCGGAGCGGGCGACGCCGCGGTGGCCGCGCCCGCGTCGATCCGCGTGACGCGCGCCTCGCGCACGATCGCGCCGGAAACGATCGCCGACCTGGTTCTCGCGCACGTGCGCGAACGCAAGGCGGGCGAGGGCGAGGCAAGCGTCGCCGGCCGCGTGCGTTCGCTTCTGGCGCCCGCGGGCGACGTCGAGCTGTTTGTCGTCGATGACGCCGAGCGGTATGCGCCCGGCTATCACACCGTCGCCGTCACGGCGCGCGCCGAAGGGTTCGAGAAAACAACCCGCGTACGCGTGCTGGTGGACGCGCCGGCGACGATCCTCGTCGCGCGGCACACGATCGCGCGCGGGGATTCGATCAGCCGCGACGACCTCGAAACGCGCATGGTGCCCGCGCGGCGCGTTCGCGGAAGCGAGATCCGCGATCTTTCGCACGCGGTCGGCCGCGTCGCGGACCGGGCGATCGCCTCGGGCGAGGTGCTCGCCAGGGGCGCCATCACGCCGGCACCGATCGTGAAAAAGGGCGATCTCGTCACGCTCGTCGCCGACATCGGCGCGGTGCGCGTGTCCGCCATCGCGGTCGTGATGGAGCAGGGCGGCGCGGGTGAAACGACCGAGGTGAGGAATCTGGACTCGGGCGCGGTGCTCAAGGCGCGCATCGTCGATGCGCACACCGCGCAAGTGGAGCTGTGAGATGAAAACGACGACGATCGCCGCGCTTTCGGCGCTCTTGATCCTTTCCGCGGGTTGCGCCGCGACGAACGCGAACAAACCGTCGATCAGCGGCTATCGCCCGGTCGATTTTCAGCCGACCAACGCCGAGACGCCGAAAGAGCATCGCCGGCACGGCTCGAGCCTGTGGGTCGACAACAACGACGATAACTACCTGTTCACGGATCAGAAGGCGCGCCGCGTCGGCGACGTCGTCACCGTGAATATCCTGGAAGATTCCGACGCGCAGGGAAAAGCGGACACCAAAACGGAAAAGACCTCCACGATCGGCGCCGGCGTGGACGGATTTTTCGGGTTCGAGCAGGTCGCCGCGCGCCGCAACCCGAACCTTCGCCTCGATACGCTCGTCGGCGCGAAGACCGGCACCAAGTTCAACGGCAAGGGCGAGACGCGCCGCTCCGGCCGCCTCGTCGCAACGATGAGCTGCATCGTCGTGGACGTGCTGCCGAACGGCAACCTCGTCGTGCGCGGCGAGCGCCGCATGAAGCTGAACGCCGAGGACTACATCATGGTGATGTCCGGCATCGTCCGGCCGCGCGATGTCGCCTCGGACAACACCGTGCCCTCGACGATGGTCGCCGACGCGCGCATCGAATACCTCGGCGAAGGCGTCTTGGCCGACAAGATGAAGGCCGGATGGTTCACGCGCGCGTTCGAGAAGGTCTGGCCCTTCTAGGGCGGGGGATGACGACGATGAAACGCACCACGATCATCACCATCGCGATCGCCGCGATGGCGCTGGCGAGCCTTGCGACCGCCGCCCCGGCCGGCGCCGCGCGCCTGAAAGATCTCGCCGAGATCGAGGGCGTGCGCCCGAACAAACTCATCGGCTACGGCCTCGTAACCGGTCTTTCGAAGACCGGCGACGGCAACTCCGTCAAGTTCACGCGGCGCACACTGACGAACATGCTCGAGAACATGGGCGTCACGGTCGATCCCGCGGACGTCAAAAGCGGCAACGCGGCGGCGGTCATGGTCACGGCGGAGCTGCCCGCGTTCGCGCGCCAGGGATTGACGATCGACATCACGGTCAGCTCCATCGGCGACGCCAAGAGCCTGCAAGGCGGCACGTTGTTGCTGACGCCGCTCAAGGGACCGGACGGACACGTGTACGCCGTCGCGCAGGGCCCGGTGTCCGTCGGCGGATTCGCGGCCGAGTCCGGCGGCGACGCGATTTACAAGAACCACGTCACGGTCGGCATGATTCCCTCCGGCGGCATCGTCGAGCGCGAGATCCCGTTCGATTTCAATTCGCTGTCCGAGCTGACGATCAGCCTGAACGGCGGCGATTTTTCCACGGCGGCGCAGACGGCCGCGAACATCAACGGCGCGCTCGGCGTGAACGCGGCCCGCGCGATCGACTCGCGCACGATCCGCGTGGAGGTGCCCGAGGGCTACCGGCAAAATCTCGTCGCGCTCATGGCGCGCATCGAAAACATCGAGCTGACGCCGGACACGACCGCGAAGGTCGTCGTCAACGAGCGCACCGGCACCGTCGTCATGGGCGAGGCGGTGACGCTGTCCACGGTCGCGATCAGCCACGGCAACCTGCATATCAAGGTCCGCACCACGCCGGTCATCAGCCAGCCCGCGCCGCTTTCCGGCGGCGAGACCGTGCTGACCACGCAAAGCGAGATCACCGCGGTCGAGGACGAGCGGCAGATGTTCGTCGTCGAATCCGGCGCCACGATCGGCGATCTGGTCCGCGCGCTGAACGCCGTGGGCGTCACCCCGCGCGATCTGGTCGCGATCCTGCAATCCATCAAGGCCGCGGGCGCGTTGCAGGCCAAGCTGGAGATCATCTGATGCCGGGCTTCGGTCTTTCCCCCTCGACGCTCGGCGGCATGGCACGGTTCGAGCCGGGCGACAGCGACGCGGCGCGTGCCGGGCGGCTTTTGTCCGGTGCCGAGCGGGCGCGGGCGAGCGACACGGAAGCCTGGCAGGTCGCCGAGGCCTTCGAGGAACTTTTCCTCAATTCGATGCTCAAACAGATGCGCCAATCGATCCCCACGTCGGAGGATTCGCTCGATGGCTCGAACGCCTCGCGCATCTATCAGTCGATGTTCGATGAGGAAATCGCACGTGTTTCCGCGGACCGGCGCCAGTTTGGCCTGTCGAGGCTCGTTCACGATTTCCTGATGAAAGGGCCGGGAGCGATTTCAGAAAATCGTCAAACTTCTGACGAAACGTCGAATTCGGCCGTTTCTCGTGAGAAAATACAGAAGCTATGGGCTATCGGCAGCCAAAGCGCCGACAGTCGCAAAGTCGACGTAAGTCTTTGAAATAGCGGTCTTTTACAACTGAAACGACGAAAAAGCGCCGGATTCGGCAGATTGTGCCGATCCTACGGAATTTCCGATCCTGCGCATCCAAGCGTCAATTTATTCTCAAGTCGCCGCCGATTCCTCCGATAAGTGTGAGTGACCGGGCGAACCATGGAGGTGCTTGGATGAAAGTTGGAAGTGGAAATCCCTCGGGGAGCATCGATCCGCGGTATGTGTCGACGCAGGGCGCCAACGAGGCGCGCGCGCAGGATGATAAGGGCAAAGAGGCCGCGAAGGTCACGCTCTCTTCGTCGGCCGCGACCCTGAAGACCATCCACGACGAGCTCGCGAAGGTGCCCGAGATCCGGGCCGAAAAAGTTCGCGAGATCAAATCGGAAATCGACGCCGGCACGTATCATCGGCCGGCGGGCAAGATCGCCGAAAAGCTGATTCTCGGCTCGCTGATCGATTCGCTCTACCAGAAGTAGAGCCGCGCGCTTCATTCGTCGTTTCGAAACTTCGCGCCGGCGTCGTCCGGCGCGAGGTCAAAAAAGGACGGATGACGCCGTGAAAAACGAACTGAATCTTCTCCGCGAGATCCTCGTCAAACAACTCGAGACGCACATCGAATTGCGCGACCTGCTCGTGCGCGTGCACGAGTCGTTTGCACAATTCGCGGCCGAGGAGATCGACGAGGCCAACAAGATCGCCGAGACGCTCCGCATGCGCGCGGCCGCCCTCGAGGAGGCGCGGCAACGGGTTGTCGAGATGATCGCGCGCACGGCGGGCCGGCCCGCCGAGGAGCTTTCGCTTCAGGCGATCGTCGCGATGGCGCCGCCGGCGTTAAAGCGCGACCTGCACACGTTGCGTCGCCAGCTTACCGCCGTCGTCATCCAGATCAACGAGCAGAACCAGCGCAATATCGTCGTCGCGCAGGCGTCGTACGCCAGCGTGCAGGGCCTGTTTCACGTGCTGATGCAACTGACGCAGAAGCCGCTCACGTACGAACCGCCCAAGGGCGCTTCGGCGCGGAGGTAAGGCATGCCCGGCGTATCCGGAATCCTGTCCATCGCCTCGCGTTCGCTTTGGGCGTCGCAAACCGGCATCGAGGTCGCGTCGCACAACATTTCGAACATGAACACGCCGGGCTACTCGCGACAGGGCGTGGTGTTCGATCCGTCGCGGCCGTTGCAGGTCAACGGCCTCCTGCTCGGCACGGGCGTCAACGCGCGCGATGTCACGGCGGCGCAGGACCGCTATCTCGACATGCAGATGATCCGTTCGCAGAGTTTTCTCGGCCGGTCGGACGCGCGCGGCCGCCACCTGTCGAGCCTGGAAGAAATTTTCATCGAATCCGACGGCACGGGCATTTCCTCGAGCATGGCGAGGTTTTTTTCCTCGGTGCAGGATCTTGCGGCAAATCCCGAGGGGCAGGCGCAACGCACCGCGCTCGTCGGCGCGGCGAAGGTGCTCGTCAACCAGTTTCACATCATCGACAGCCGCCTGGCCGAGACGCAGAAGTCCGCGGACAACGCGGTACGCGACGAGATCAGCCAGGTGAACAACCTCGCCGAGCGCCTCGCGTCGCTCAACCGCGCGATCCGCGACGCCGAGGCGGGCGGGCAGACCGCCGGCGACTTCCGTTCCGCGCGCACGGAGCTATTGCGGCAACTCGGCCAATACATCGATTTCACGAGCTTCGAGGGCACCGGCGGCGAGGTGAACGTCATCGTCGGCGGCGGCATGCCCCTTGTCGAAGGCTACACCGCGGGCAAGCTCGTCGCCGTCGGAAACACGGAAGGTTTCAGCAACGTCGGCTTCCAGGATATCCACGGCAACCTGGTCGATATCACCGATCGCCTCAAGGGTGGGTCGATCGCCGGCAACCTCGAGATCCGCGACGGCGACACCGCCGCGCTGCGCGAGAAGATCGACGAGATGGCGTATGAGTTCGTCACCGCGTTCAACACCGCGCACAATCCCGGATTCGGACTGAACGGCGCGACGGGGATCGACTTCTTCGCGCCGCTCGCGACGGCCGACGGCGCCGCGAAGGCCATCGCTATCGACGCCGCGATCCTCGCGGACGTCAACAACATCGCCGCGTCGCTCACCGGCGAAGCCGGCGACAACCAGAACGCGCTCATCCTCGCCGAGGTGGAGGAAGCGGCGCTGTTCAACGGCAACACGTGGACGCTTCAGGATTTTCACGGCTCGATCGTCGGCCAGGTCGGTGTGGACGCCCAGGCGGCGATGCGCGAGGCCGATCAGTCGGCCGCGCAGTCGGCGCAAATCGAGGCGCTGCGCGAGAGCGTCGTCGGCGTCACCCTCGAGGAAGAAATGGCCGATTTGATGAAGTTTCAACACTCCTACCAGGCCGCGGCAAGGCTGTTCAACGTCGTCGACGACATGATCAATGTCCTCCACGACCTGAGATAAGCGGGAGCCGGATATGAGAATTACGACAAACCTGATGTACCGAAACGCGACGCAGAGCATCAACGACAACCGCGTCCGCTATCTGCAGATGCAGGAACAGCTTGTTTCGCAAAAGCGCATCAACCGTCCGAGCGACGACCCCATCGGCGCCGCGCGCGCGATGGGCGTCAACAGCATTCTCGGCCGTTTCAACCAGTTTCAGCGCAATGTCGGCTCCGCGCGCTCGTTCGTGGAGACGACGGAGCTTGCGCTTTCGCACGTCATCGACGATCTCACCCGCGCGCGCGAGCTGGCGATCGACGTCAACGGCGGCAACGCCGGGGCGCTCGATTTCGAGGCGGCGTCGCACGAGATCGGGCGGCTGTACGAGAACATCGTGCAGAACGCGAACGCGAAGGACGGCGACCGGTACGTCTTTGCCGGGTACCGGACCAACGCCGAGCCGTTTGACGACGCGGGCAACTATTTCGGCGGCGTCAACCAGGACATCGCCATCGAGGTGGGCGAGGGTAACTTCGTCACGATCAACAAGGACGGCAACGAGGTATTCAAGGGTCCGGTCGATGTCTTCCAGGTCATGACCGACCTGAAGACCGCCATCGAAACCGGCGACACGGCGCAGATCTCGGCGCTGATCCCCCAGGTGGAAGCGGCGTTGAATCAGGCGATCGCCCAGCGCTCGGACATCGGCGCCACCACGCTGCGCCTTGACGCGGCGATGGAGGACAACGACGAGCTGGTCGAGGCCTACACGAAAATTCTCTCGGAAACCGAAGACGTGGACATCGCGAAAGCGACCAGCGAGTTCGCCTATCGCGAGCAGGTGTACCAGTCGAGCCTGCTTGTCGCGTCGCGGGTGATGTCGCAAAGCCTGCTGGACTTCATTCGCTAGCGTGACCTATACTCCGCGCCACGGAGGGCAATGGAATGCTCGTTTTGACCCGTAAGGCCGGAGAAAGTATTACGATCGGCGACGAGATTCGGGTCTTCATCCAGGAAGTCCGCGGCAATCAGGTCAAGATCGGCATCCAGGCGCCGCCCCACGTTTCCGTTCATCGCGAAGAAATCTACATCCGCATTCAGGAAGAGAATCGCGAGGCGGTCCAGGCGACGCCCGACATGATCGAAACCGCTTTAGTGCAGTTCAAAAAACACCGACAAGAATAACGGATAACCGCGGCCAAGGCGTTTGGGAGCCGTGCCAGACATGGTCCAAATCAAAACCACCCGATTCGGCGACATGGAAATCGACGAGGACCGGGGCTTTCGCATCGTCGGCGGCCTGCTCGGTTTTCCGAACTCCACGCGCTTCATCCTCTTCGAGCACGACGAGGAATCGCCGTTCAAGTGGTTGCAGTCGATGGACGAAGCCCATGTCGCCTTCGTGGTGACGCAGCCGCTCGTCTTTTTCCCCGACTACCGCGTGCACATCCGCAAGGAAGAACTGTCGCAGCTCGGCACCGAGGACATCAACGATGCGGAGATCATGGTCATCTGCTCGCTGCACTCGCAGATCCACGAGATGACCGCGAACCTGCAAGGGCCGATCGTCGTCAACGTCGCCAAGCGCGTCGGCCGCCAGATGGTGCTGAAGGATTCCACCTGGAAGACCAAGCACCCGCTTTTTCCCAAGTCCGCGTAAAAGAAGGCTGAAAGACGGAAAGTCTGGAAGTCTGAAAGTTCATCGCAAGAGCGGTGGCGCCCCGACCCCGCGCGTCTTCCGGGTCCATCCTGTCCATGATGTCCATGATGTCCATCGCGTCCATCGGGCATGGGCACAGGGCCCGCTTCGAAAACTCCTAAAGCGTCGTTGCGTTTCGTCCGAAAAGATAATCCAGAGCACAAAGGTCACCCTGCAGGACCGCAAGCGAAGGATTCGTCAGACCGCGTGTGCGTTGGGATTCAGGACGAAACCCAACGGG
>JAIOHV010000100.1 GCA_019912885.1 bacterium | reverse complement strand
TTAACACCCGCAGCACCCCTCCTCGTCATCGTCCTCGCCGTCCGCCGCGTCGCGCGCATCGTCGTCGAGCGGGATGCCGGAGTCGTCGTCCGTCGCGTCATCATCCGTCGCGTCGTCGTCCATTGGAATCGTCGTCGTGGTTGTCGTTGTGCTTGTCGTCGTTGAGGACGCCGAAGCCGAAATGAAACCAAACGCGTAATTCTCGTAGCCGAGATCGGCTTTTTCAATACCATACTTTGCCGTCGATATGACGACGTCAGCCATGCTATCCTCGTCAATATATCCTGAACTCATTGACCAGCCCCCGAACATCATCGGCGGCGAGAGCTCGTAAACGCTCGCCTCCCAGCAAGGCTTGCCTTCAAAACCATCAGGTGATCCACATAATAGGCGCATGGTGCTTACGTTGGCGGAGTAAAAGATATCCGCGATGCCATCGGCGTTAAAATCGCGCGCCGTCGGTGATCTTATAAAATAAATCCCTGATACAAATGTTCCAAGATCGCCTATCGATATGACCTCATCAGGCGCATCCCGTACCCCTTGCAAGCTGCCGTAAAATACGTATATTTCTTTAGCAACGAGCGCACTTTCGTAATCGTTACTTGAAATTACATCATCGAATCCATCGCCATTGAGATCGCCAATACGAGTGGCATACTTCCATGAATCCAAATTCGTGGTGTATTCGTCGAAAATTTGACTCGGCGTCTTTCCCAATCCCATCGGGCCTCCGTCGTAAATATACACGGACCTATCGGCTCCGTAATGGCAGCTAATTAATAGATCGTCGAAGTGATCGCCATTGACATCGCCGATAACGGTAATTCGAAGACTTTGAGGGTGACAATCGGCATAAGCGATTTCCCAATCACTGCTTGAATGCATTTCGTCATTCGGTGATCCATAGTGGCCATCGACTACGACGACGTCATCCTCTATGCCGCTTGTTTCATTCGAAATTCTGCGGGAACAGAAATAGTCGTCGTAACCATCATTATTCATATCACCGTTTCCGTCGCCGACCAAACAATACTCAAACCGCTCAGCAGATTTATTTTCGACGATCGTTGCACTCGTTTCACTCAGGCCAAATTCCGAGCCAAAGTAGATAAACATTCGACCTTTCGCGCCGTCGGCAGTGATGTTCCATGCCGGGTCATGAACAATTATATCTTCATATTTGTCGCCGTTTATGTCGCCGCCGTGAATTAAGCGCGACGCAAAACTTAGAGAATCGGAACGAGTTATATATGAAAAGTCGTTGTCAGAAAAGTATTTTGTTCCCAAGAATTGAAATATCGTGCCAGAGTTTTCGTCAAATGTATTGTTCGCGTAGTCGATTTGCGGAAATCCTAATACAACATCGTCAAATCCGTCTTGGTTTGCGTCAAAACCGGTCAATACGACGGATAGCTCGAAACTTGAGTTCCATACGATTACATCGTCGCTCTGCGGTGGAAAGTGCCAACTCGATGTCGGCGGAAGACCGGCGGCGAACGCTGCGAATGCGCTCCCCAAAATCCAGAGCGGGAAAAATGCCGCAAATACGAAACGCATCAATAGGACGCGTATCAACGCATTCATGATTCACAACACAGGGCTTGGCGATGAGCCGCGCTTTTCAAGCGGAAGCGGCCGTGTCCTATCGACACGACACATGCGACGAAAGCTCGCCAAACGCCGAATACGTCGTTCAAAGTCCACTCCAGCTTGAGACAACGGAAAATAGTTGGAACCTCATGAAATTCCTCGCTTCAGCTTCCGCAGAGGGTTCTATTTCAACACCCGCAGCACCCCTCCTCGTCGTCCTCCTCGCCGTCGGCCGCGTCGCCTGCGTCGTCGTCGAGCGGAATGCCGGAGTCATCGTCCGCGGAGGCGTCGTCGTCATCAGCGGGATCGTCGTTCGTCGGAATCGTCGTCGTGGTTGTCGTTGTGCTTGTCGTCGTTGTCGAATCAAGGGTGCCGCTTCCATAAAATCCAAGGACGCGATTATAGAATTCGTATTTATTCGTTTCGAATCCCGAAAGGAATACGTCGCAACGTCCGTCGCCGTTCGTGTCCGAAAAGGTT
Organism: bacterium; assembly: GCA_019912885.1. Taxonomy (NCBI): domain Bacteria; species bacterium. Next base: position 3,043 of record JAIOHV010000100.1, on the reverse strand, counting down.
GACGAAACGCCAATTGTATAAAGAGATAAATCGAAGTCGTTTATTATCCAAGAGTACTCATTTTCAAGGCCGTCACCTTTCCCATGAAGCAGCGCAACAAACGCGTGGTCGACATTGAAAATTACGTCCCCGAAACCGTCATGATTGACGTCGTTGCAACGGGAGAAAAATGCGAACGTGACGTTGGAAATATATTCCCCCGTCGGCTCTTGGATTTCTAGCGTCGTGGACGGTACTTTTGAAATCCCATCGGGACTTCCAAAAAATAGAAAAAGAGGCTTAACACGCGAAATTTCGTCGTATGGATTTGTGCTGATGAGATCGTCGACTTGATCGCCGTTGATGTCGCCCGCCCGACGAATACCAAGCCAATCAAAAACGTGCGGGTCATCGGATGCGACTTCCAAATTTGGTGACGCGCCCGGACCTTGCGCCGAACCGTAATAAACGCGAACGAACTCCGACCCGTAGGTGCAAAATACGATGATGTCGCCGAAGCCGTCGCCGTTAACGTCGCCCGCCGCCTCCATTTTCAAGCCAACCGGAGCGCAATCCGGCACAACGATCGACCAATCCGGAACGTCGCCGATTCCGTTAACGCTGCCATAAAACCCTCGGACGCCCGCGGTATCGTCGATTTCGCTCGGGGTCGCGTTCGCCTCTCGGTACGAGAAAAACAAATCCGAATAGCCGTCGCCGTTCATATCGAGATTCGACGCCCAGGCGCCTCCGATATCGTACACGTCTGTCTCGCCGGCGATGGTTTTGTCGGGGGCCGTCGAAATACCCGATGGGGTTCCGTAATGGATAAAAACGCGGCCGGATGATCGATGACCAAATGGCCATTGTGAATCGGGGAGAACAAGATCCCCAAAGCCGTCGCCATCCAAATCACCGCCGTCGGCAAGTGATCCGGCATAGTTCGGTGAATCGTTGCGAACGATCACCGCGTTCGAAGCGGCCGGTAACCCGCCGTCACTTCCAAGAAAAACGAGGACGGAACCACCATAAAGACCTGTTGATCCCGTTTCATAATTCAAGGTCGGGAATCCGACGACGAGATCGTCGTATCCGTCGCGGTTCAAATCGAGTCCCGAAAGCAGGAACGCGCCGGATTGGGACCCGTTCGTTTCTGAAAAATCCCAGGTCGGAATATCCGGAATCCAGTCGTAAGCAAAAGCGTTCACATCACTTCGGCAAAAAAAAGGCGCCGCGGCGAATAGAATGACGAGGAAAACGCGTCGAGACACTTCGCGAACGTCGAACAAAAACGAATATTTCCGATATCGACACATCGCCTGTCGCCCTCGGCGAAAATGATCACACCTCCGACAAACGATCCCCAATTTCACCTTCGTTCGGCGCCGTGTACCTTGCAGGACTTTCGAACAGCCGGCGCAGGGCGCGTCCCGGGCGGCCGCTTGCTCACGCGCCTTCGCCAATGCTACGGCGCGCGGGCCGCGCGCGGCTCCGTCATCGCGGCAAGACACGCGCCGTGGCGGAGCGTGACCACCCGCTCCCTCACGGTCGCGGCTCTGTTTCTCTCCGCGCCGACACCAAACGATATCACGAAACGCGGCGCGCGACTTCTACTTCAACACCCGCAGCATCCCTCCTCGTCGTCCTCCTCGCCGTCCGCCGCGTCGCCCGCCGCGTCGCCTGCGTCGTCGTCGAGCGGAATGCCGGAGTCGTCGTCGATTTCGAGTTGCGTCGTTGTGGTGGTCGTCGTTGTCGAGCTCACGGTTGTCGTACTCGTTGACGTTGTCGAGCCCGGCATGAAAAACACATGGGTCTGCATTTCGTACGATCCGGGACCGACGTAATTTTGCGCGGTCCAGGCAAAATCAGCCGATCCGTTGTTCTGGACGTCGCCGCCTTCGCCGCCGAGGTCGTAGCCGATATAGGGGATATAGCTGTACGTGAAATCGTTCCAGTCGTATTCCCAGTACGACGCCGTATCAAGGCCGGAAGCGGTACCAAACATGACGCGGATCACCTCTCCAGCTGTCGAAATCGCCAGATCATCGTAACCATCGTTGTTAATGTCGCGAAGATATTTTGCTGAATATAATGAGGCGTCTTGTGTCGGCGGTGAAATTAATTGAGTACGAACTGGTAGAATTCCGATGCCTGACCCATAAATCGCGTAAAAATTACCGGTATAATAGTCGAATCCCCATAAGTCGTCGTACCCGTCAGCATCGATGTCCCCCGCACGTCCGATAGAACACCAAGTAGGGAAGTCCGTTGAATAACCCGTCACGGTGTCATCCGGTTGGTCGCCGGGTTTCGTCTCACTCCCGTAGAAAAAGTCAAGATATACACGATCAATATTGGAATCGTACGCGCAAATCGAAAAATCGTCGCATCCGTCACCATTGATATCGCCAAGAGCGACGATACCTCTGGCTTTTGTACCGCCCTCATATGTTCTATCCCAACTGGGAGCATCAAGTATACTAAATGATTCTTTGCCGGTAATTACATCGACGATGTAGACGTCGTCAGAGTGTTCGGGCGTGCCGTTTGCAATGTGTCGCACTATTACAATGTCGCTGAATCCATCGCCGTTGATATCAATATTGGCCGCAACTGGATCCGAATAATCATAACGCGTTTGAAAATCACCCGGAAGGACTTCGACAGCATCCGTGTTAAAGCCAACAGGAGCCCCGTAGAAAAGAAAGAACCGGCCTATCCAGCCAGCCCAATCGTGAACCAGGAGATCGTCAAAGCCATCGCCGTTGACATCGCCAGCATTCTGGATGTCTTGTGCAAAAATGCTCGAATCGTCTCGAAACAGATATTGGTCCGGCTCGGCCGACAAGCCGTCCGCGCTCCCGAAAAATACCAGGATCGTGCTCGAGTCTTGCTCACTTTTGCCGGATTCAAAATTAAGGTGTCCGTATCCTAACAGCAGGTCGTCATAGCCGTCACCGTTCACATCGAGAAAAACGATCGTCGGGCCGTCAAGATTTTCGTTCCAGTCCGGATGGTCGCCGTTTGCCGGATAGGACCAGGACGGGGCGGGGCGGTCGGGAAT
>JAIOHV010000099.1 GCA_019912885.1 bacterium | reverse complement strand
CGCGCCGCGTCCGCCAGGCGGCGCAGCGCCGGCGCGGCGAGATCGACAAGCGGCAGGCGCAGGCGCGGATCGAGGTCGCGCACGATCGCCCACGCTTCGGTGGCGCCGCGCGCGGCGTCATCGCCCGCCGCTTTCGCGAGCGCGCGAAGCTGCCGCGCACGAAGTTCGTCCTCACCGTCGAGGACGAGCGCGCCGATGAGGTGCGTCGCGCCGCCGGGGTCCGCGGCCGATTGCTGGAGCGCTTCGGGAATGGCGCGACGGACACTCCCGGCGGCGGCGACATTCCCCGCGCTGACGCGGCCGACGCTGTCGGCGATGTCGGACGCCTTGGCCATCCGCTCTCGCGCCCACTTCGGGCGATAGTTCGCGCCGGCCATCTGCGCCGCGGCGCCGGCGAGATCGGGCGCGACCGACGCGGGCGCGGCGCGCGCGGTCGGATCATCGAAAATTGCGTCCAGATCGATCGGCCCGACCGATTCGGACTCCGGGAAGTCGCCGTCAAACGCCGGGTCGATGCGGCGGATGCGCTCGGCGAGCGGCGGATGCGTGGACAGCGCGTTCTTGAACAGGCGGACGCGGACGCCCTGCCCGAAAAACAGATGCGCCGCCTGCCCGGCCTTGGCGGTTTTCAAAAGCGCGTGTTCGGAAAACCCGCCGATCTTCTTGAGCGCGCCCGCGATGCCGTCGGGGTTGCGTGTGTAGGCGACGGCGGATGCGTCGGCGAGGAATTCGCGCTGGCGCGAGATGGCGCTCTGGATGACGCGCCCGACAAGGGTGCCGATGTAACCGACGATCACGAGCGCGAGCCCGACGATGATGAGAAACGGCAACGCGCCACCGTCCTTGCCGCTTCGCCGGCGGGGGCGATCGCCCGCGTAGAAACTCGCGCGCAGCACGCCCCGCCCGACGATGCCGATGGCGAGGATGCCGAACAGCACCGAGATCATTCGCACGTTCAGGCGGATGTCGCCGTGCAGGATGTGGCTGAACTCGTGCGCGACGACGCCCTGCAACTCGTCGCGCGAAAGGCGCTCCAACGTGCCCTGCGTGACGGCAACGGCGGCGTCTTCCGGCGAATAACCCGCGGCGAAGGCGTTGATCGCGCCCTCGCCGGAAAGCACGAAAACGCGCGGCATCGGCACGCCGGCCGCGATCGCCATCTCCTCGACGACATTCACCAGGCGCTTTTCGTGACGATCCTTCGTCGTCGCGTCGATCTCGCGTCCGCCGAGCATCTCGGCGACCGCCGCTCCCCCGCCGCGAAGCGAGAGGTGTTTGGCGAGCGACACCAGGCCGACGAAGATCACGACAGCCGCGGACACTTGCGCGAAATCGACGGGATCCCAGATCGGCACGGTGCACGCGGTGTCGGTTCCGCATTCGAAATACCAGACCGCGAACCGGCTGACGGCGTAAATGCCGGCGGTGATGCCGGCGAGCGCGACGAGAAAAAGCAGGATGAGGCCGCGCGATTTTTTGCGCGCGCGGTCCTGGTGTTCGAAAAAGTTCATCGCGCGATGCTCACGCGGCCGGCGTCGATACGGCGCGGGCTAGGCGAAGGACACCTTGGGCGCCTTGCGCTCGTCCGCGCTTTCGATCGGCTCAAGCTGCGCGGCCGGCCCAAAGTTGAACATCCCCGCGATGACGTTTGCCGGGAATTTCTCGCGATCGATGTTGTACGACATGACGCTGTCGTTGAACGACTGGCGCGCGAACGAGATCTTGTTTTCCGTGCTCGTCAGCTCTTCCATGAGGCCCGCCATCGTCTCGTTCGCTTTCAGGTCGGGATATTGCTCGACAACGGCCATGAGCCGGCCGAGCGCGCCGCCGAGCATCGACTCGGCCTGCATGAGCCCGCTCATCGCGCCCGGATCGCCCGGCGATTGCGCCGCGCGCCCTCCCGCGTTCACCGCGGCGCCGCGCGCGGCGATGACGGCCTCGAGCGTTTCGCGTTCGTGCTTCAGGTAGCCGCGCGCCGTCTCGACGAGATTCGGAATCAGGTCGTACCGGCGCTTCAATTGCACGTCGATTTGCGCGTACGCGTTCTTGTAGCGGTTCCGGCTGGTGACCAGGCCGTTGTACAGAACGATCGTGAACACCACCGCCAGTGCGATGAGTCCCACCGTCACAAAGAATATGCCCATGTCCCCTCCTCCGAGTGCGTTCGCGCCAGTGAATCAGGGGCGCGAGCGCGGGTCAAGAAGAATTGGGAATTGTGTACGAAGCGGGGAAGATGTCCTTGGTATAAGCGGGAGTAGATGTCCGGATTTCCGGCGGGGAGGTTTAAACGGGTGCGATGCAGCACTCATCCAACGCCCTGTCCCGCGAGGCCAAAGCCATGACGCGACGGGAAGT
>JAIOHV010000098.1 GCA_019912885.1 bacterium | reverse complement strand
CTTCGGGCCGCCAAGTCCATCAAAGGAGTCCGACGCCTTTGGGGCGTCGGAACCAAACCCAACGACCGGCTCCGCCGGTCGTCAACACACCGGACATCTACGATCGCTTATGAACAGGACTTCTACTTTCGCTACGAACAGAAGAATTGGGAATTGGGAATGCGGAATTGAATCGCAGGAATCGCAGGAATCGCAGGTCAACACGAAGGCACAAAGGGCACGGAGCGAATGCCAAATGGCTATCGCGTCGCCACGCGCGCGCTGCGGGTCCATCATGTCCATCCGGTCCATCCGGTCCATCCGGTCCATCGTGTCCATTTTGTCCATGACCAAGAAACCCGCTCCCTGACGGTCGCGGTTCGTTGATCGGGCGCGAGCATGGGCATGGGCACGGCCACGGGCACGGGCACGGGCACGGGCACGGGCACGGGCGCGGGCACGCGAACCGGAAAATACGAAACGCGCAACCCGAAATCCGAAATTTCCCTTTGACATCCCGAAAGCCCGCCTTACATTGACGCCTATCGATATTGGCAACGCGTTCGTTTTCTGAAATTTCCAAAAAAAAGGAGTGGGTCATGATCCTTGTCGTCGGGGCGACCGGAACCGTGGGGTCCGAGGTCGCGCGTCAGCTTTCCGAAAAAGGTGCGTCGTACCGGGTGCTCACGCGCGACGCGAAAAAGGCGGGCAACTACAAAAATCAGGGCATTGAGGTCGCCGAGGGCGATGTCGGCAAACCGGAGACGCTCGGGGACGCGCTTGCCGGCGTTGACCACGTGCTGCTTTGCACGACGTTCGACAAATCGATGCACGACCAGCACGTCGGGTTCGCCAAGGCCGCGAAGGCGGCGGGCGTGCAACACATCGTCCGGCTGTCGGCGCTGTCGGCGAACGCGAACTCCGGCAATCTTCTTCAGCGCGTGCACGGCGAGACGGATCGCGACATCGCGGACATCGGACTCGACGTCACGATCCTTCGCCCGCATTATTTCATGCAGAACTTTTTTGGGAACGCGGGCTCGATCGTCGGCGAAGGCGCTTTCTACGCGCCCATGCGCGATGGCAAGATCAGCCTCATCGACGTGCGCGACATCGCGTCGGTCGCGGTGAAGACGCTGACCGAGACGGGCCACGCGGGCAAGATCTACGATCTCACGGGGCCCGAGGCGCTTTCATTCGGGGACATCGCCGCCAGGTTCACCGACGCGCTCGGCAAGACCGTGCAGTACGTGGACGTGCCGCCGCAGGGCGCGCAACAGTCGATGGAGGATATGGGGATGCCCGGCTGGTTCGCCGAAGGGCTTGTCGGCCTGATGGATTATTTCGCGCAGGGCAAGGCCGCCGCCGTTTCGCCCGACGTGAAAAACGTAACCGGGCGCGATCCGATTTCGTTCGACCGGTTCCTCGCGGACAACAAAGCCGCGTTTACCGCCTAAGGAGGGGACATGCGTATCAAGGTTTTCGGCCGCAGCGGCCTGCGCGTTTCGGAGCTTTGCCTCGGCACGATGACCTTCGGCGAGGACTGGGGCTGGGGCGCGTCGAAGGAGGAATGCCGCAAGATCTTCGAGGAGTACGTCGAGCGCGGCGGAAACTTCATCGACACCGCGAACGCCTACACCAACGGATCGAGCGAGAAGATCGTCGGCGAGCTCGTCAAATCCGATCGCGAACGCTACGTCATCGCAACCAAATACACGCTCGTGCAGCGCGACGGCGACCCGAACGCCGCCGGCAATCAGCGCAAGAGCCTCGTCGCCGCGCTCGACGCCAGCCTGAAGCGCCTCGGGCTCGATTACATTGACCTGTACTGGGTGCACGCGTGGGATTCCGTGACGCCGACCGAAGAGGTGATGCGCGCCCTCGACGATCAGGTGCGCGCGGGCAAGATCCTGTACGTCGGCATCTCCGACGCGCCGGCGTGGATCGTCTCGCGCGCGAATACGATCGCCGATTTCCGCGGTTGGACGCCGTTCGCGGGCTTGCAGATCGAATACAGCCTCATCCAGCGCGCGCCCGAACGCGAACTGTTGCCGATGGCGAACGCGATGGATCTCGCCGTCTGCGCGTGGGGTCCCATCGGCGGCGGCCTGTTGTCCGGCAAATACGACGACGCGAAGCTCGACGACGGTTCCAAGCGGCAGAAGATCAACGACTTCCGCGTCACGCCGCGCAACCTGTCGATCGCCAGGGAAGCGAAGGCGGTGGCCGAGGAACTGGGCGTGCTGCCCGTGCAGGTGGCGATGAACTGGGTGCGTCAAAAGCCCGGCGTCATGTTGCCGATTATTGGGCCGCGCACGGCCGAGCAGATGCGCGGCGTGCTCGGGTATCTCGACTTCACGCTGTCCGACGAGCATATGCGCCGACTCGACGAGGCCAGCCGCATCGAACTCGGTTTCCCGCACGACTTCCTCGCCAGCGACCGCGTGCGCGGCATCATCCACGCGAACCGCTACGACGATCTCGACCGGCATCGCCCGTCGTCGTGAGCAGGCCGGAAGGTTGGAACGGTTTTTTCACCGCGAAGACGCGAAGAACACGAAGGGGAATGGATCCCTTCGCGCGCATGGCGTTTTGGCGGTGAAATTCCGTTCCTAGAATTGCCGCCGCCCGGCGGCGGAGACGCTTGAACCCGCGAACGGCACGTTGTACGCGGCGCCGTCCCACCAAGGATCAAGCGTCAGCCGCAACGCGGCCTCCCATTTCGCCGTGACGAGCACGCGCGTGACGCCAAGCCCGAAACGCGGCCGCCACGAGGCGGCGTCCTTCACCGGCTCGCGATCAAGTTCGGGCGCGAACGCCTGCCGAAGCGACGCGAAGGCCTGTGCGTTCCAGTCGTGCGCGGGTGTCCATTGCGCGCTTGCGGAATAGGTCAACACGTCACCGGGGCGAAAACGCTCGGCGGCCGCGGCGCCGATCCGGGTTTCAAAATGCCGATCGTATTGAACCCCCGCGCCGAGCGCGAAGGACATGGCCAGAAATTTCCGCACGTTCGCGCCGGCCGTCGCGCCCCACGCGCCGGCGCCCATGATGTCGACGCCGGTGGGTTCGCGGGAATCGTGCGGCGATCGGCCCGCCGGCAAGATAACGCCCGCTTGCAAGTGCAAATCCGGGATCCACGTCTTGGGCCGCCGATCAAGGCCAAGTTGAAAATCCGCGAGAGGCGAAAAACGGGCAACGGCGGTGACGTCGCCCACGCCTGTCGCCTGCGCGCCGTCTAAACCGCGAAGCTTGCGGCGTTGGTGACGCAGGGGCACGCTGCCATAAATCTGCCAGAGCGATAGCGGGCCGAGCGGACGGATGCCGCCGCCGAGCGCGAGGATGACATCGTCGGCGCTCACGCCGTCGAACGGGTGGTATTTCGCGTCACGATCGTACGAGCCGACGCCATGCTCCCAGGTCAACTCGGCGGTGAAAGACGCGAGCCTCTCGGGCCCGACCGCGAAGATGTCACCCGATCCGGTCGCCGCGCAACACGGCTGCGCCGCCGCGGGCGCGGCGTAGCCTCCGAAAAGGACGAGCGCAAGGCCCGTCGCGGCCAGGAACAAATGCATGGGGGATTCGCGCGGGGCGCCCCGCGCGCTCAGGTAACGTCGAATTCGAGCGCGAAGGTATCGGACACGCCGTCGGCGGTGACGTCGATGGCGAGTTCCCACGCGCCGGCCATCGTATAGACGATGTTCTCGACGCGGTACACGCCGCCGCCAAGCTCTTCAACCGCCGGCTCCTCGTCGCTACCGTGGCCCATGGACGGCATGAAGGGTTCCGCCGTTACGTCAGCGCCCTCGATCGTCTGCCCGCCGGCGTCGTAGAGCGTCATGACGAGCGCGTTCTCGCCGGCCACCGGATCGTCAGGTGAAAGCTCGAAGGTCGCCGTGAAACGCCCGTCCTCCGACGTGACTTCGCCGCCGGAGGCCGCGTCGTCGTCGTCGTCATCGCCCGTATCCGGGCAGCCCGCGAGAACAAGCAACGCCAGCGTGACGACGGCAAACCGCCAAATTTTTGATGTGTTCATATTTTTCTCCATCAATCGTCTGCGGCAAGCCTAAGGATCGGCTTGCGCTCGTCAAGCCGATCGCGCTTGCTCCAGCGCATCAGAAAAACAGGCGGATTGCGGAGGCGATCGCACGCAGCAGGCCAACCAGATCGCCCGGCATGTTTAGCGTTTGCAGGAGCATGGCGACATCCGGGCCGAGAAGATCGGTGAGCAGATCGCCCACGGGTTGCTCGGGCAAAAGACCGGGGATGCCGAACGAGCCGCGCAATTCCAGAAGGTTTTTCGGAATGAAATCGTCGGACTGATCGTCCGTTTCGGCCATGATGGCTTCGATACCAATGATGATTTTATCGATCGCCGCCGCAAGTTCCTCGAACCCCTGCTCGATATCCGGCGACACCGCGCGCTCGCGCCAGCGAGAAAGTCGATCGAAAAGCCCCGTCGCCTCGGCGTCCTCCGGCGCGGCCAGTAGCGCGATCGCGGAGGCCGCGCGCGCGACGCCCTCGAGCAGATACGCCTCGCCCAGGTCGTATTCGCGAGCGCCGATCGCCGACGACCCGCCGGATTCCAGGATCACCAGGCGGAACAAATCGATCGCGAACGCCGGATCGTCCTCGACAAGCGCAAGCTTGTCCGCTGCGTCAAGAAAACGCTCGCGCCCCTCGCCGGCCAGCCACGCCATCGCCGGATCGAGCCCCGCTCCGTCGGTGTATCCCACGTCGACCTCGATGTAGAGATCGAATGCCGCGCGGATGATGTCGATGAGCGCGTCGGCGAAGATCGCGTCGCTCGACGGCTCGCCGGCGTCGTCCATGTCCGCGATGACGCGCTTGGCCGCGGTGAAGTTGCCGCGCGCGATATGAAACGCGACGCACGCCACGCCGGCGCACGGGACGGGCGGATCGGCGAAGGACTCGCCCGATGCGCCCGCCGCCTCGCGCAGCGTGCCGAAGCGCCCGGCCTTTTCGCGCTCGGTGACGGCCAGCAGGTACAGGCCGACGCCGTAAGCGACATTCTCGCCTTTCAACACCTCTTCGTAGTTCGCGATGTCGCCGGGCGACGTGCCAAAACTCGTGCCCAGCAGCAGCGTGTCGCCCGCCGCGTCGGTGACGATCTGATCGATCGCGCCCTGGATCCACCGTTCCGCGTCCTCGCGCCGCTGACGCGCAATCGCGCCGCCTTCCTGCGCACCGAGCTCGACGCCGTACGCGAACAGCAGTCCCGCACTCGTTTCCGCGTAAGTGTCGGGTCGATTCAGGATCGTGTGCAGCCGGCCCGCGTCCTCCGAAAACGACAGCACCGACGCGAGCATCGTGTCGATGTCCTCGGCCAGAAAAATGCGATGCCCGCCGCGCGCCTCGTCCGGCAGGCGCCCGTTTGCGATGTTCATCGCAACAAACACCCAGCCATTGCCGCGCCCCCAGAAGATCGGCTCCTGGGGCGCGACCTCGCCGGTGTCGTCGTCGTAGCGATGCCGATAGAGCCCCACGCCCGGCGCGCGCAAATGCCGGCGGAAGACTTCAAACTGCAACGCCAGCTCCTCCTGCGGCTCGATCGACTGCGTGATCTCTCCATAACGTAAAAGGAACGGCCCGATCATGAACAGCGAGTCGATCCAGATCTGGTTGCCGGAGATGACGCCCAGGTGATTGAGCCCGCCGTCGCGCGTGCGCCCCGCCTTTTGGCGGATGTAGTCCCACGCGTCGTGCGCCGGCGCGAGATAGCGTTCATCGCCCGAACGGTCGTACATGAGAAGCGCAAGATACGCGGGGATCGCGGTATCCGACGAGGTGATCTCGTAACCCGCGTCCATGTGGTGATCGAGCCATGCGCGGACGTAGTCGGCGTAGCGCGCGTCGCCGGTTTGGTCGGCGAGCGCGAGCATCCCCATCATCAGGACGCCGCCGTCCCAACTCCACGCGTTCTGAGCCGGCTCGTACGTACGCAGCCACGTATCCGCAAGACGGACTGCGTAATCGACCGCGGGATCGTCGCCCGGCTCGGAGTCGTTGTCGCCATAGGCGAAATCGTCATCGTCGTCGTCGTCGCCGCCGCACGCGGGAAGGGCGAATGTGATGATCGCCAGCAGAGAAATCACGTAAGCGGCGCGAAGCCAAAGCGTCGTTTTCGTCATCATGCGGCGGACGATATCAGGAAGGCGCGCCCCGCTCCACATCCCGGCGCGGCGTTTGCGATGGCTTTCCGGACTTCCGGACTTCTCGACTTCCCGACTTCCAGACTTTTCGCCGGGCACGGGCACGGGCACGGGCACGGGCACGGGCACGGGCACGGAGCGTGAACATCCCGTGACACGGGTCAATTGACACGCCGCGTTAATCGGGCCAAAAGGAAAACTGAATGGTGATTCAGCGCGCGCCGTCTTGCGCGGGCGAAAAGGAGGGTACCTCATGGCTTTCGGGTTCGATGAACGGGACATCGACTTTTGCCTGTTTGACCACCTCGGCCTCGGCGACATGACGCGCCTTGCGCCATACAAGGAACAGGACGAGGAGTTGTATCGCATGGTCATCCGCGAGGCGCAGAAGTTTGCGACCGAGCGGCTCTGGCCGGCCAACGAGGAATCCGACACCGTCGGCGTCCGCATGGAGAACGGCACGGTCAAGATGCCGCCGTCGTTCCCGGCGCTTTATCGCGAATATTGCGAGGGCGGCTGGAACGCCGTGACGGTCCCCGAGAAGCTCGGCGGCCAGGGCCTGCCCGCGATGCTCGGCACCGCGGTGACGGAGATGATGGGATCCGGGTGCCTCTCCTTCATCCTCACCCCCGGGCTGACCTCCGGCGCCATCCACGTGCTGGAGCACAACGCGACCACCGAACAGGTGCAGCGGTACGTCGACAAGATGGTCGCCGGCGATTGGGCGGCCACCATGTGTCTCACCGAGCCGAACGTCGGGACGTTCCTCGGCGACATCCGCACGACGGCCAAATCGCTTGGCGACGGCAAATACGCGCTTAAGGGCACCAAGATGTTCATCAGCTCGGGCGACCACGACCTGACCGAAAACATCGTCCACATCGTGCTCGCGCGCGCCGAAGGCTCGCCCAAGGGCATCAAGGGCCTGTCGCTGTTCATCGTCCCCAAGGTCCGCACGCCGGGCGGCGGACAGCTCGGCGAGTTCAACGACATCGTCTGCACCAAGACCGAGGAGAAGCTCGGCCTGCACGGATCGGCCACCTGCCTCATGAATTTCGGCGATAACGACGCGTGCGTCGGCGAGATCATCGGCAACGAGGGCGACGGCATCGCGCTCATGTTCCAGATGATGAATCACGCACGGATCGGCGTCGGCCTGCAGGGCGTCTCGCTCATCAACACCGCTTACCGCCTCGCCCTCGACTACGCGAAAGAGCGCGTGCAGGGCACGAGCGTCGAGGCGATGAAGGACCCCAACGCGCCGCGCGTCACCATCATCGAGCATCCCGACGTGCGCCGAATGCTGATGGAGATCAAGGCGTTCGGCGAGGCCGCGCGCGCGCTTTTGTATTACTGCGCGAAGCTCGTCGATACGATGAACGATCCGGACGAAACCGTCGCCCGCAAGGCGCGCATGTTTCTCGATCTGCTTACGCCGATCGCCAAGGCGTATCCAACCGATCGTTCCATCGAGATGACCTCGCAGGCGATCCAGGTGCTCGGCGGCGTCGGCTATTGCCGCGAGTATCGCGTGGAGCAGCTCTACCGCGAAGCGAAGATCGGAACGATCTACGAAGGCACCAACGGCGTGCAGGCGCTCGACCTCGTCGGGCGCAAGCTGACGCAGTCCGGCGGGGCGCTGTTCATGGCGTACCTCCAGGATCTCGCGGAGTTCATCGATACGAACACCGCCGGGTCAGGCGTCGGCGCGCTCCTTCCCGATCTTGCCGCCGCGCGCGATCGCCTCGTCGCCGTGGCGATGAGCTTCATGGAAAAAGGCCAAAGCGACCCGATGCACCCGGTGCTCGCGGCGACGCCGTTCCTCGAGGCGTTCGGTCACATCGTCTCCGCGCGGCTTTTGACCGAGCAGGCGCTCATCGCCGAGAAAAAACTCGCCGCGCTCACGTCGGCCAAGGGCACGGATGCCGCGTCGCTCGCGAAGGAAAACGACGAGGCGCGTTATCTCTACAACAAGACGCTGACGGCGAAATTCTTCGCCCGGAATATCCTGCCGCGCGTCGACGCGCTCGCCACGCGCATCATCGCCGACGACCGGAGCTGCATCGAAGCGGAGTTCTAAAGGCAGGCTGTTACCGCCCGGCATCGCCGCGCGTCTGCTGCGAGGTCCGCTGCGATGTCAGGACCGCAAACGCAGTCGCGCTCCGAGCGGGACGGAGTGCGCGGTCGATACCGCCCCGGCATCGCCGCGCGTCTGCTGCGAGGTCCGCTGCGATGTCAGGGCCGCAAACGAAGTCGCGCCGCGGAAGCGGGGCGACGGAGTGCGCGGTCGATACCGCCCCGGCATCGCCGCGCGTATTCCGGCGATGTCAGCCGGTAACTCGCGATCAAAACACAAAAGGATCGGACGACTCCTGTCATCCGATCCTTTTGTGTTTTTTGTGCCCTTATATTCAATCGCGATCCTGCGATTCAATTCGTCATTCGTCACTCATCCAGCGGCTCGAACATCTCGCGCTCGACGCCGCAAAGCGGGCACGACCAGTCCGCGGGCACGTCCTCGAACGGCGTGCCCGGCGCGATACCGCCCTCGGGGTCGCCTTTTTCCGGGTCGTAGACGTATCCGCAAACGTTGCACACGTATTTCTGCATCTCGATCTCCTGGCGCCGCGCCGTCTCCCGTCGCGCGCCGCGTTTTTCGGCGCAACGTGGATAGACCATCGCACGGACGATGACAAGGCGTGCGGAAAGTATCCGCGGATCGACAAACAGCCCGATTACGACGCGAATTTCCTGATGATCTCCCGGCAGAACGCGGGCAGGTCCGCGGGTTTGCGGCTCGTCACGAGGTTGCCGTCGACGACGACCTCCTCGTCAATCCACTCGGCGCCGGCGTTGATGACATCGTCCTTGATCGCGAAAAAGCACGTCATGCGCTTGCCACGCACCGCGTTCGCGCTTGCCAGCATCCACGCGCCGTGGCAGATCGACGCGACGACCTTGCCGCCCGCCGCCGCCTCGCGCACCACGCGGATCATGTCCTCGTGCCGTCGCATGTGGTCGGGGGAATAGCCGCCGGGTATGACCAGAATGTCCGCGTCCGTGCCCTTCACGTCTTTCGCGGCGCGATCGGCCTTTATCGGATATCCGTATTTGCCCTTGTATTCCGTTTCGGTGTTCGGTCCGACGGTCAAGACCTCGGCCCCCGCCTCGCGCAGGCGAAGAAGCGGATACCAGACCTCCAGATCCTCGTAAAAATTCTCGACTAAAACAAACGCCGTTTTGCCCTCAAGCGACATGATGCCTCCGAAAATGCGTGGCCGGGAATATCGGCGCGTGAAAGTTTTTCGCGCCGCGTCCATCATGTCCATTCGGTCCATCGCGTCCATGAGGCCGCTGACAAACGCACGGGGCCGCGCGAAATGGCGACGCCCTCCGTCCCCCTCCGCGACCCTCAATCTTCCTCGTGCACACCCCGGCGTTTTCGCGGAATGTTCCACGTCTTGCGCTTTTCCCACAGTGTTTTCGTGGTGATGCCGAGGTATTCGGCGAGATCCTTTTCCGTGTGCTGATCCTCGAAACGCAGGATGAACTCGCGCGTGTACTCCGCGATCGACAGCTTCTTGTCGAGCGATTCCTGGCGGAATCGATTTCGCCGTTCGTAACCGCGCCGCTCCAGGAAGATCGGCAGATCGACGCCCTCGATCACCTTGTGGTCGTCCATCAGCACGATCGTCTGCTCGATGGCGTTTTCGAGTTCGCGCACGTTGCCGGGCCAGTCGTAGTTCTTGATCATGCCGACCGCTTCGGGCGCGAGGCCGAGGACGTCCTTGCCCATCTTCCGCGCGAACAGCTCGACGAAGTGCTCGGCCAGCGTGACCATGTCGTCCTTGCGGTCGCGAAGCGGCGGAATCCGCAGCGCGACGACGTTCAGGCGATAGTGCAGATCCTCGCGGAATCGGCCGGCCTCCACCTCGTCCTGCAACGAGCGGTTGGTCGCCGCGATGATGCGGATGTCGAGCTTGATCGGCGTGCGGTCGCCGACGCGCGTGATCTCCTCTTCCTGGATCGCGCGCAGAAGCTTGACCTGCAAATCGAGCGGCAATTCGCCGATCTCGTCCAGAAACAGCGTGCCGTGCTGAGCCTTTTCGAACAGGCCCTCGCGCGTCGCGGTCGCGCCGGTGAAACTTCCCTTGATGTGGCCGAAAAGCTCCGATTCGAGAAGATTCGGCGGGATCGCCCCGCAATTGACGACCACAAGCGGGTGATCCTTGCGGGGCGACAGATCGTGGATCGCGCGGGCAAACAGCTCCTTGCCGGTGCCGGATTCGCCGCTGATGAGAACCGTGCTCTTGTAAGGCGCAACCTTGCGAACGATGCCGATGACCTTCTCGATCGCCTCGCTGACGCCGATGATCCCCGGCAGCGGTTCGATGGTCTTCGCGATTGTCGTCATCCGTCCTCCGGCGCGGCGCCTCTTGTCGCGGCGAAGTTACGTGCCGCGCTCCGGCAAAGTCAACGGCTTTTTCGCGCCCCTGTTGCGCGCTTCCATGATTCCGCCCGCCTCGTGGCGGACAAGGCGCGCCAGGCGCTCGGCCCGATGCGGCGGGACGCCCGCGTGCAGCGGCAACACGATCGCCCGCGCCGCGAGCGATTCGGCATGGGGCGCGGCGGGCGTCATCCCCAAGAACGCCAGCTTCGATCCGAGCGCACGCGATAGCGGCGCCACGCCGACGCCCCGGCGGACAAGGCGCGAGGCCAGCGCGGCGGCGCCGTCCGCGACGATCGGGAATCCGGAATACGCCGGCTCCTCGCCGGGGGCGACCGGTGGAATCGCGATCCCCGGTGCGCCCTCGAGCATGCGCGATAGCTGCACTCCCGCGACGCGCCTTCGCAACGCAAGACCGGCCTCGCGCTCGATGAATCGCTCGGCCAAAAGCGCGGCGCCCGGGCCGGGCGATTGCCGGTAAAACGCGATTGGCGGAAGCGGCCAGCCCGGAAAATGCGGCGGCGGCGGCAAGACACCGGCCCGCGCGGGAACGGCGCGCGCCAGCGTGAGGCGATAGGCGGCGTCGATCGCGGCAAAACGCGACAGATCGCGCAACATGCCGAGCCCCACGTCGAGGATGTCGCGCATCCGCGCCGCCGGGCGCACGTCGCGCATCATCGCCGCCAGGCGCCCGGCCCAGGCGTCGTCGTCAAGGGCGGCGATCGCCCCGCGCGCGCCGGCGCGTTCGAGATCAAAAACGAGCGCGTCGCCGAACGATCCGGCCGCGCGTCCCTGATGCATCGCGCCGAGCGCGTCGCGGACATCCTCGATAACTACGAGGCCCGCGTCGCGCGCCAACGCGATCGCCTCGGGATCCCATAGGCGGCCGTGCGGATGATCGACGATGAGCGCCGACGCGCCGGGCATTTCCGCGGCGACGTTCAGCGCGCCGGGGCACAGTCCGCCCTCCTCAACGTCGGCGAGGCGCGGGGCGAACCCCGCCACGCGCGCCGCGGCGATCATGTTCGGAACGCAAAGCGCCGAAAAAACGGCCGCGCCCGCCGGGCGTTCGCTTGCACGAAGCAGAAAGAACAGCGCGGCGGCGTCACTCGAAAAAAAGAAGGCGTGCCGCCGGCCAAGAAGTGTCGCGATGCGACCCGCGCGCGCCCCAACGTCGTCCGGCTTGCCGAACACCGCGGTCCATCGCGCGGCGATCCACGTTCTCGCCGGATGCGCGGGCGCGCGCGGCGCGAGCGTCAGCATGCGAACATTTCCGCTTTGCGTTCGTCCATGCCCTTCATTGTGTCTATTCCGCGCATCAAGTCCATTGCGCAATGTTCCCCTGCCCCTGCCCAACCTGGCCGATGGACAAAATGGACCTGCTGGACAGTTGACGAACACGCTTTCCGGCACGAATCCGCTCCCCCCCCACCCATATCCCTCCTTGCCCTTTGTGCCTTTGTATTGAACTGCGATTCCTGCGATTCAAATTCCGAAATCCGCAATCCGAAATCCGCCATCCCGAAAATCGTTGACACCCCGAAAGGCCGTTGTTCTAATGCCGGAACGTTTCGAGCAAACGCCGTTCGGAAGCATTCAATGACAACGACAACCGGACAAAACGCGGCGACCATGGTCGCGGAGCTTGAAGGCCTCGCCGAGAACCTCGGCGTGACGTTGCGCGTGGAACGCCTCGCGCAGGGTCCCGTGCGGATGACACACGGAAGCTGCCGCCTGAACGGCAGCGAGGTGATCTTCATCGACTCGCGGCTCAAGCCCGGCGAGCGCCTCGCGGCGCTTTGCGACGAGCTGGCGCGTTTTGAACCGGACATCGAGAACCTGTACGTCTCGCCCGCGCTGCGCCAGTACCTGGACCGCCGCCGGCAGACGTATCGGAGGAGCGCATGAAGAAGAACGAGATCGAGCAGATTCGCGAAAAACTCATGGAAGAGCGCCAGCGCCTTGTCGCCTCCGCGATGGGCACGCTCGAGGACGTTCGCAATGTGAACATGGACGACCTGAACGACGAGGTCGATTTCGCGACCGCCGAGCAGAACGAGTCGCTGTCGCTGCGCCTTCGCGACCGCGAGGCGGTGCTATTGGCCAAGATCGACGAGACGCTCGACCGCATCCGCAACGGCGACGACGATTTCGGATACTGCGAGCGCTGCGGCAACGAAATCGGCATTCAGCGCCTGCTCGTGCGCCCGGTGGCGACGCTTTGCATCCGCTGCAAGGAAGAGCAGGAAAAGATCGAGGCGGGCTACGCGGAGTAGCGGGATGCACCCTGCCGCCGCCGGCGGATCGCGCGCGTGAGCGATCCGCGCATCGACGTCCAGGTCCGCGCCCCTTGGCGCACCCGACCGGGGCTCCAGCTCTTTTTGTTTCTCGCCACGCTCGTTTCGGTTTACTGGGCGACGCGCCCGGGCAATCCGCTCGCGCTTTTTGCGACGCCCTCCTCGCTTGAATCGTTCGTCTTCG
This sequence comes from bacterium, assembly GCA_019912885.1. NCBI lineage: Bacteria > bacterium. Next base: position 4,917 of record JAIOHV010000098.1, on the reverse strand, counting down.
CCTGCGCCGTGATGGCGATTTTGCTGTCGCACGAGCTTGGCCATTACCTCGCGGGGCTGCGTCATCGCGTGCCGATGACGTTGCCGTTTTTCATTCCCGTGCCATTCGCCATCGGCACGATGGGCGCGGTCATCCGCATGAAATCGTTGCTTGGCCGCGCGCCGCTTCTTGACATCGGCGCCGCCGGGCCGATCGCGGGAATGCTCGTGGCCCTGCCGCTGGCCGTCGCGGGCATCGCGCTCTCGCCCGTCAAGGCCCTGCCCGCGGGGGCGAACATCGTCCTTGGCGACAGCCTGTTGTTTTCCGCGATCGTGTCTGTCGTTCACGGATCGATCCCCGAAGGGTCCGACGTCTATCTTCATCCGCTTGGCCTTGCCGCGTGGTTCGGATTCCTGGTCACCGCGCTGAATCTCATGCCCGCGGCGCAACTCGACGGCGGGCACATCATGAAAGCCGCGTTCGGCAAGCGGCATGCGATCATCTCGCGCGGCGTGTTTTTGTCCCTGGCGGCATGGGGCGGGCTTGGCGATCTGATTCCCGGCGGCGATGCGCGCGCGGCCGTCACCGGCGCGGCCTACGTGGCGGCGGCGGGGTTTCTGGCGTTCGCGCCTTCGTCCACGAGGCGCGTCGGGCGCGGGGTGCTGATCGGTCTTTTCGCCGCGCACATCTCGGTGACGGCGTACCTGGGAGTGGAGTCCGCGGGCGGGCCGTGGCTTTTGTGGTCGATGCTGCTTTATCTGGTCAATCTCGACCATCCGCCGGTGAGCGACGAGGGCACGCCGATGGCGCGGGGGCGCATGCTTGTGGCCGTCTTGTGCCTCGTGCTCTTTGTCTCGACATTCACGCCCGTTCCCGTCAGTATTACAACTTCGTGATCGCGTAACGAGAAGGGGGAAGGCGCATGCCCGGTGCGCAACGGTCAATCGAAATCCAGGCCACGCCGGCCGCTTGCTACAAGGTCATCACCGACTTCGAGAACTATCCGGAGTTCCTGAAGGACGTGAAAGGGACGCGCGTCATCGAGAAGGACGCGAAAAACGAGCGCTACGTCGTCGAGTTCAAAATCTCGGTCATCCGCGACATCACCTACGTGCTGGAGCTCGTCGGCGAAAAGGGCAAAAGCCTGACCTGGACGCTGATGAGCGCGTCGGGACTCATGAAACGAAACGACGGGGGCTGGAAACTCGAGAAACTCGGCAACGGCGTCACGAAGGCCACCTATTCCGCGGATCTCGATCTCGGGCTGCTCGTGCCCAAAGGCGTCGTCAACGGCATCATCGAGAAAAGTTTCCCGTCGATGCTGAACCAGTTCAAGCAACGCATCGAGGGCGCCCGGTAGCCGCGCGCCCCGACGAAGGATAACGCTCTCCGCGATTTCCCCGCCATGACCTCTCCCAACCCGACGCGCGACCTTTTTGCCCGGCTGATCCTCGCGAGCGCCAGCCCGCGCCGCCGGGCGATGCTCGGCGACATCGGCCTTCGGTTCGAGGCGCTGGCCTCGAACGTCGAGGAAAATGAAATCGCGGGCGAAACGCCCGCCGCCCACACGCGGCGACTGGCGCGCGACAAGGCGCGTTCCATCGCCCGCTCGCGGCCCGACGCGCTCGTACTCGGCGTTGACACCACCGTCGTTATCGACGGCGACATCGTCGGCAAGCCGGCCGGCGTTTCGGACGCGCGCGCGACGCTCGCGCGCCTGGCGGGCCGCGAGCACGTCGTCGTCTCGTCTTATGCGCTTGTCGCGGCCGACGCGGATATCGACCTGACCCGCACCGTCGAAAGCCGCGTGACGATCCGCCCGCTCACCGCCGGGCAGATCGCGCGCTACGTCGATACGGGCGAGCCGATGGACAAGGCCGGATCGTACGCCGTCCAGGGCCTTGGCGCGGCCCTCGTCGCGCGCGTCGACGGCAGCTACACGAACGTCGTCGGCCTGCCGCTGGCCGAGTTGACCGCCGATCTCGAACGCCTCTTCGGCCCCGACATCCTGTTCGCCGCGTCATGACGAACGTCGCCGCCAACATCGCCGGAGTCCGCGAACGCATCGGCCGCGCGGCGTCCCGCGCCGGCCGCGATCCGAACGGTGTGCTCCTTCTGGCCGTCAGCAAGACGCACCCGGCCGAGGCCGTCGAAGCGGCGTACGCGGCGGGGCAACGCGACTTCGGCGAAAACTATGCGCAAGAGGCGCGGCAAAAAGCGGGCGCGGTGCGTCACGCGGATGTACGCTGGCATTTCATCGGGCATCTGCAGACGAACAAGGTGCGGCAGATCGCGCCGTTCGTGTCCGTGATCCACACCGTGGACTCCGAACGCCTGGCCGCGGAGATCGCGAGGCGCGCGCGGGGCGCGGGACGCGAAACGGATGTGCTGCTGCAAGTGAACGTGGCAGGCGAGACGCAAAAAAGCGGCTGCGCGCCCGATGAGGCGGAGGCGATCGCGCGCGTGGTGGCCGATCTTCCCGGCGTGCGGCTTGCGGGGCTGATGACGATGCCGCCGCTTGCGCCGCCGGAGCGGACGCGCCCGCACTTTCGCCGGCTTCGGGAACTGCGTGACGGGATCGCCCGGAGGCTGGCGATGCCTCTTCCCGATCTGTCGATGGGCATGAGCGATGATTTAGAGGTGGCCGTGGAGGAAGGCGCGACAATCGTGCGCGTCGGCACGGCCATCTTCGGGGCGCGGGAAACGGCCTAGCCGCCGCGTCATGGGGATGGGATGAACGACACGTGGATCGAAGAGGTCGCGCGCGAAGTGTCGCGCGACGCAACCGCCGTGCGCCGCGCCGTGGATTTGTTCGACGGCGGCGCGACAGTTCCGTTTCTCCTTCGCTACCGTCGCGAGCAGATCGGCCCGATGAACGAAGCCGAACTCGCGCGCATCCGCGAACGGGCGCGCCAACGGCGCGATCTCGAGGAGAGGCGGGAGATCGTGCGCCAGGAGATCCACGAGACCGGCGCGATGACCGACGAATTGCGCGAACGGATCGCCGCCGCGCGCGATCGCGCGACGCTCGACGACATCCACCTGGCGCACAAGCCGCGACCGCACGCCCGCGCCGCGAAAGCGGTGGAGGCGGGGCTAGCGCCCCTGGCGGACGCGCTTCTCGACCAGACATCGGCGTCGGACGCCGCCACGCTGGCCGAGCCGTTTGTCGACGCCCAAAAGGGCGTCGCGGACGCGGACGCGGCGCTCGCGGGCGCTCGCGACATCATCGCCGAACGCATCCACCTGCGCCCGGCGCTCCGCGCGGCGGTGCGCAAGCTGTATCGCACCGCGAGCCGGCTCGTGACGCGGCTTGCCGACGGCATCGACGCCTCGCGCGCCACGCGCTACCGCGAGGTGCACGCGCTCAACGAGCCGATCGGCCACGTGTCCGCGCATCGCTTTCATCTGGCGGCGCGCGGCGCCCGCGAAGGCCTGCTGGCCGTTCATCTGCATGTCGAGCGCGAGGCGATTTGCGCGGCGTGCCGCGCCGAGGCGATCAGGAACGTCGATGCGCCGTACGTCGATCAGATCGAAACGGCGATCGAGGACGCTTGCGACCGCCTGCTCATGCCGGCCTTCGAAACGGCGACGCTGGCCGAGGCGCGCGAGTGGGCCGACGGCGAGGCGCTCGATATCATCGAGACGGCGTTCCGCCACGTTCTTGACGCGCCGCCGTTCGGCGCAAGGCGCGTGCTCGGCGTTCTGGCCGACGAGAAGAAGGGATCGCGCGCGGTGGTCGTCGACGAAAAAGGCGCCGTGATCGCCGAAGCGGCGTTCGCCTTCGATGGCGCGCTCGACGCCGCGCCGCCGATGGAGGAGGCGCTTTTGCCGCTGATTCACGATCATCACGCCCAGGGGGCGGCAATCGTGCGCACCGCTTCGGCGCGGAAGGTCGCGGCGTTCCTGCACGAACTCGGGCGCATGGATCCGGCGCGGCGCATGCCGGTGCTGACGTTCGGCGAGGCCGAGGCCGGCGTGTACGCCGCGGGGCCCGTTGCGCGCGAGGAGATGCCCGACGCCGACATCCCCACGCGCAAGGCCGCGTCGGTCGCGCGGCGCATGCAGGATCCGCTCGCCGAGCTTTTGAAGGTCGATCCGCGCACGATCAACCTGACCTCGTTTCATTCCGACGTCGACAAGACGCACTTGCTCGAGCGCCTGGAGCGCGTGGCCAGCACGTACGCGAGTCTCGTGGGAGTGGACGCGAACGCCGCGAACGAGCGCCATCTGTCGTACATCGCCGGCATCGGCCCGCAGACGGCCGCGTTCATGAAGAAACATCGCGACGAGCAAGGACCGTTCCGCACGCGTTCGCAATTCCACCAGATCAAGCGCATGACGCCGACGGCGTTCGAGCAGTGCGCCGGATTCCTGACCGTGGCCGGCGGCGAGAATCCCCTGGACGCGACGCGCATCCATCCGGAGCGTTACGCGCTCGTGGAACGCATGGCCGCGGACGCCAAGACGAACGTCGCAGGGCTTTTGACCGATGCCGCCGCGCGCGCGTCGATCGACCCGGCCGCGTATCTCGACGAAACCGCCGGCGAGCCGACGATCCGCTTCATCCTCGGCGAACTCGAAAAGCCGGCGCGCTCCGAACGCCCGGTGTTTCCCGAGATCGTCGTCGATCCCGACGTGCACAAGCTCGAGGACCTCTCGGCCGGGCGCAAGCTGACGGGCGTCGTTACGAGCGTGACCGACTTCGGCGCGTTCGTGGACGTGGGCCTTCCCGAGGAGGGGCTCGTGCATTTCACGCAGCTCTCGCCGCACCGCGTGCGCGCGCCGCACGAAGCGGTGACGGTGGGCATGCCGGTGACGGCCGTGGTGACGGACATCGACCTCGAACGGCGCCGCTTGTCGCTATCGATCCGCGCCGCGTTTCCCAAGCCCGAGGGCGACGCGCGGCCGCGCGGCCGGCGACGGCCCGACGGCCCC
>JAIOHV010000097.1 GCA_019912885.1 bacterium | reverse complement strand
CGCACAAGCAGCGCGACGGCGTTCGCGTCGAGGACTACATTCGCCGCCCGCGCCGCGTCGAGAAGATCGGCGCGAAACGCCGCCGCGTCCGGATGCCGATTTTTCGGATCGCGCGCGGTCGCCCTGGCGACGGCCTCGGCGATCGCCCTCGGCACGTCTTTGCGGATCGTATCCACGCGCGGCACATCGTTGTCGAGCCCGGCGAGCGCGTCGCCGAGCGTGCCGCGCCCGCGCAAGCGCCGCCCCGCGAGGATCTCCCAAAGCACGACGCCCGCCGCGTAGACGTCGGATGCGGGTGTGGCGGGCTCGCCCTTCAATTGTTCGGGCGCGACGTACGCGGCCTTGCCTTTCACCACGCCGGGCGCGGTCGAAAGCACGCGGTCGGCCGCACGCGCGATGCCGAAATCCGCGAGCTTCGCCTCGCCGGCGCGCGTCAGCAAAATGTTCGAGGGCGAAATGTCGCGATGCACGAGCGAAAGCGGCCGGCCGAACGCGTCGCGCGCGTCGTGCGCCGCCGCGAGCCCCGCGAGCACGGAAGCGAGGATCTGGCACGCCGCCGCGACGGGCATGACGCTTCCGCGCCGCGAGACGGCGACGGCAAGAGCGTCGAGGTCGCCGGCGTCCGCGTATTCCATCGCGAGGAAGAGCGTGCCGGTGTCGTCCCGGCCGAAATCGAAGGTGTGGACGAGCCCGCCGTGGGACAGCGACATCGCCACGCGCGCTTCCTCGAAAAACGCCTCGACGAACCTTGCGTCGCCCGCGAGGTCCGCGCGGATCCGCTTGACGACGCACAGCTTGGCGACGCCGCCGGGGCCTTCGCGCCGCGCGAGGAAGGCCTCGGCCATGCCGCCTTCGCCGAGCGGCTCGATGATGTCGTACGCGCCGACGCGCACCCCGGCTATTTCCCGTTATAGACGATGCGGAAAACCATGCCGGACATGTCGTCGGAAACGAGCATCGAGCCGTCGGGCAGCACGAGCAGATCGGCGGGGCGGCCGAGCACGCGCGGCCCCGGCTGAAGGAAGCCCGTGGCGAACTCCTCGTACGACACGGCCTCGTTGCCCGATAACTTCACGACCATCACGCGGTAGCCGATGGCGTTCGTGCGGTTCCAGGAGCCGTGCTCGGCGATGAAGATCGCCCCGTGATATTCCTTGGGGAACTTCGTGCCCGTATAAAAGCGCATGCCGAGCGCGGCGACGTGCGGACCGAGCTTTCGCGCGGGCGGCGTGAATTCCGTGCACGGCTTGTCTTTGTATTTCGGATCCTGCAGGTCGCCGCCGTGGCACCAGGGATAGCCGAAATTCATCCCGGCCTTCGGCGCGCGATTCAGCTCGTCGGGCGGCAGGTCGTCGCCAAGCCAGTCGCGGCCGTTGTCCGTGAACCACAACTCCTTTGTCTTCGGATGCCAGTCGTAGCCGACGGTGTTGCGGATGCCGCGCGCGAACGACTCGGCGCCCGTGCCGTCTTTTTTCATGCGCGTCAGGCCGTGGAAGGGATCGTCCTTCAGGCAGATGTTGCACGGCGCCCCGACCGCCACGTACAGCATCCCGTCCGGGCCGAACTTGATGTACCGGCCGCCGTGGTGTTTCTCGTCGGGCAGCTTGTCCGTGACGACCACCGGCGCGGGCGGGTTGTCGAGCGTGTCCTCGATGTCGTCGAAGCGAAGGATGCGGTCAATCGCCGAGACGTAGAGATCGCCCTCGTGGATATCCAGGCCGAGCGGCTCGGTCAGCTTCTCGCCGATGTTCCACACCTTGTCCGCGCGGCCGTCGCCGGTCGTGTCGCGCACGGCATACACCTGAGGTCCGTGCGACCCGACAAAAACCGTCCCCTTCGGCCCGAGCGCGAGGCCCCGCGCGCCGGGCACGTCCTTCGCGTAGATATAGATCGAAAAGCCCGGCGGCAGCTTGATGGTCTTGGCAAGCGACGGCGGGCCGTCCTGGGCGCCGGCGCGCGCGGCGCCGGCGGCAATCATGAGAACAACAGCCGCGGCGACGATCGCGCCGCGCGTTCGCGCGGATCGTAAGTTGGTCATTGAGCCCCCTCGTAGGTGACGCGATACACCACGCTTGCATAGTCGTCCGAGATCAAAAGCGAGCCGTCGGGCATCTCCAGCACGTCCACCGGACGGCCCCAGCGCTCTTCGTTGTCCCGCAACCAGCCCTCGACGAACACGTCGTAGGATGTCGCCTCGTCATTGCCGTCAAGCGTCACGGTCGTGACGCGGTATCCGATGCGGTCCTCGCGGTTCCACGATCCGTGCTGCGCGTTGAAGACGCGGCCGACGTAATCCGCGGGAAACATGCCGCCGCGATAGAACGTCATGCCGAGCGCGGCGACGTGCGGGCCCATCTTTTGCACCGGCGGCGTGTAGTCGCCGCACGCGTGGTCCTCGTCGCCGAATTCCGGATCGGCGACATCGCCGCCGTGGCAATACGGAAACCCGAAGTGCATGCCGGCGACCGGGGCGTGATTCAGCTCGTCGTCCGGGATGTCGTCGCCCATCTCGTCGCGGCCGTTGTCGGTGAAAAACAGCTCGTCCGTGCCCGGGCGAAAGTCGAATCCCACCGAATTTCGGATGCCGCGCGCGTACACCGTGAGGTTTTGTCCGTCCGCGTCCATGTGCTGGACCGTGCCGTTGGGGTCGTTCACCTCGCACACGTTGCACGGCGCGCCCTGCGGAATCCACAACTTCCCGTCCGGGCCGAACTTGATGTATTTCCACCCGTGCTGCTGCACGTCGGGCAGGCCGTCGATGAGCACGACCGGGTTCGGAGGATCGGTCAGGTCGTCCTCGATGCCGTCGTAGCGCGTGATGCGGTGCACTTCCGCGACGTACAGGTCGCCGTCGCGAAACGCCACGCCGTTCGGCGTATTGAGCCCGTCCGCGATGACGTGCACCGTCTCCGCAAAACCGTCGCCGTCCTCGTCCACCGCCGCGTGCACGTGGTCCTCGCGCGAGCCGACAAACAACGTCCCCGCGGGTGAAAGCGTCATCTGCCGCGCGTCGGGCACCTGCGCCCAGACGCAAATCCGGAAGCCCTCCGGCACGGTCAATTCGTCGATCGGCAAGCCTGCGTCGGGGCAATCGGCATCGTCGTCATCGCCCGCGTCGTCATCATCATCATCATCGATATCGTCGTCGCCGCTCGTGTCGTCATCGCCGGGCGCGGCGTCGTCATCGTCATCGTCGTCGCCGCCGCAATGGCAACCCGTGCCCAAGGCGATCGCGAGCGCCAGCAACGACGCGAAAAGCGCCGCGAACGCTACCGAAACACGCGACATCATTTCACCCCCGTATAGGTGATGCGATAGACCATGCCGGCCCAGTCGTCGGAAACAAGGAGCGAGCCGTCGGGCATCTCGAGCACGTCAACCGGGCGGCCCCACTTGTCGCCGTCGTCCTTGAGCCAGCCCTCGGCGAAAACGTCATACGACGTCGCCTCGTCGCTCGCGTTCAGCGTCACCGTCATGACGCGATAGCCGATCGGCACCGTGCGGTTCCAAGATCCGTGCTGCGCGTTGAAGATGCGCCCTTTGTAAGCTGCCGGGAACATGTCGCCCTTGTAGAACGTCATGCCGAGCGCGGCGACGTGCGGCCCCATCTTCTGCACCGGCGGTGTGTAATCGACGCACGGATGATCGATGTCGCCGAAGGTGGGGTCGGGCGTATCTCCCTGATGGCAATACGGAAAGCCGAAATGCATATCCGCGACGGGCGCGTGGTTCAACTCATCGTTCGGCAGATCGTCGCCCAGCAGGTCGCGGCCGTTGTCCGTGAACCATAGTTCGTCCGTGCCGGGACGCCAGTCGAAACCCACGCTGTTGCGGATACCGCGCGCGTACACCGCAAGCCCCGTCCCGTCGTCGTTCATTGACTGGATCGTGCCGAAGGGGTCACCCACCTCGCAGACGTTGCACGGCGCGCCCTGCGGAATCCACAGTTTTCCGTCCGGCCCGAACTTGATGTATTTCCAGCCGTGGTGCGTGTCCGCGGGCAGCGTGTCGATGAGTATCTCCGGCGCCGGCGGATTCGCCAGATCGTCCTCGATGCCGTTGTAGCGGATGACGCGGTGGATCTCCGCGACGTAGAGATCGCCGTCCTTGAAGGCGACGCCGTTCGGGCTGTTCAGGCTGTTTGCGATCACATCGACCGTCTCCGCGACGTGATCGCCATCGAGATCCCGCGCGGCGTACACCGTGGAAACGCGCGTGCTGATAAAAAGCGTCCCCGAGGGCGATAGCGCGATCTGCCGCGCGCTCGGCGCGACCGCATAAACGCAGATATTGAACCCCGCGGGCAGGACGACATCGCCAAGCGGCAGGCCCTCGTCCGGGCACGGGCCGACGATATCCGTGTCGTCATCGCCCGTGTCGTCATCGCCGGTATCGTCATCGATCGTGTCGTCGTCCGCGTCATCGTCGCCGGTGTCGTCGTCGATATCGTCGTCATCGAGTTCATCATCGTCGACCGCGTCGTCATCCGCGTCGTCGTCCGCGTCGTCGTCCGCGTCATCGTCGGGCAGGAAGTCGTCATCGTCGTCGTCGATGTTCGGCAGCCCGCCGGTGTCGTCACGGTCGTCGTCATCGTCGCCGCAAGAGCATCCGGCCAGGGAGACAAGAAAAAGCAGCGCGAAGACCGCGAACGCCGTCGCGAGCGCGATGTCGAGCCAGCGCCCCGCATTTTCGTGTTGATCGAAAGACCCCCGGATCGCGCCGTGAAACATCATGCGTCCCTTCCGCCCCGCCATTATCGGGGTCATGGCTCCGGCCAAAGGATAGCAGAGGCGCTCGCGCGGTCCATCCCGCGCGCGTATCATGGGAGTCGGGCGCGGCGCGCGGTGGACATTTTGGCGCACTTGCGGATAATCCGCGCCCCGTTGCAGGAAAATGCAAGGGGAAACGGGGAGGAACCATGTTTACGCCGGCCAACCGGATTCGCGTCGGGAACATCGTGGAGATCGAGGGCGATCCGTGCCGCGTCATGGACGCGACGCACATCACGCCCGGCAAGGGCAACGCGGTGGTGCAGACGAAAATGCGCAACCTGCGCACGGGGGTGCAGTTCGAGCAGCGCTTCCGCTCGGTGGAGGACATCAAGCGCGCGTTCCTGGACGAGCACGAGATGGAATTTCTCTACTCCGAGGGAACGCACTACCATTTCATGAACACGGAAACGTACGAGCAGATCGCGATCGACAAGGACGTGCTGGGGGACATGACCGACTGGCTCGTCGAGAACATGCGCATCACCGTGTTGTTTTTCAACGAGCAGATCGTGGGCGCGTCGCTGCCCAAGACGATCGAATTGAAGGTCGTCGAGACGGTGCCCTACATGCGCGGCGCCACGGCGACGAACTCCCCCAAACCCGCCAAGCTCGAAAACGGCGTCACCATCAACGTGCCCCCGTTCATCGAAGAAGGCGAACTGATCCGCGTCGACCCCGATGCGCGCGTCTACCTGGAACGCGCGAAGTAACCGCCGAGCGCCCTGGGAGCGCAGGCGTCCCGCCTGCTTCGGTGCGATTCGCCGGGACCGCGGGCAGCTTGCCTGCTTATTTTGTTCACGCGGAGCCGCGGAGCGCGCGGAGGTCGATTGGAACCGCGACCGTAAGGGAGCGGGTACAGCCCGGGTCCGCCGAGCGCCAGCTCGGCATGCGACTCCCCTGGGAACGCCGAGCTTCAGCTCGGCAAATGTTTCACGCGGAGTCGCGGAGCGCGCGGAAGTCGTCGGAACCGCGACCGGCCTGCCGCGCCGAAGCTTAGGCGAAGGCGGGTCACCTGCTTCGAATCGCGCCCCCTACTCCCCGCGCTCCTCCTCCAACTTCATCAACGCCTCCGCAATCGGCCCCACCAACTCCGCATCCGGCTCGATACCCGCCAATTTCGTCGAATTTGAATAGTTTGAAAGATAACGCTTCATCTTGATTTTAAGGGCTTGCGGGAATTTAAGGAATGGCTCGCGCAGCGTCTCGACCGCTTGTCGCGCTGCTATAACTGCCTCACCGTTCCGGTCAAGCCTGTGCAGTGTGGCGGCTCTATTATTTCGCGACTGTGCGAGATTTACAATATAAGCATCGTTGTTTCTCCGAGCGAGATCGGAGTAAATTTCGACCGCTTCGTCCGCGACCTTAAGTGCCTCTATTAGTTGATCCAAATGTCCGTATCGGGCACAAAGATTAGGGAGCGCACTGGCAAGGCCTGGCAGAAACGCGTCGCGGTTCTTTTTTACAAGGATACGGTAATATTCAACAGCTTCCTCCGTCACTTTGAGCGCCTTCACGTGTCGATTAATGCCGGAAAGAATCGTGCCAAGATTGTTGAGTACCATTGCCAGATCGGGTAAGAATTCGTCCCTGTTTTTTTTAGATAATTCACGAAACAAGCCTTCCGATTCCTCCATCGTAACCAGTGCCTGATTTGTCTTACCTAGATCGTTGTATCGATTGCCCAAATTGCTAAGAACCACTGCCAGCCTAGGCAGAAAGACATCGCGGTCCTTCTCCGCTAACTTGCGGTAAATAGTCACAGCCTCATCGGTAACCGATAGAGCTTTCTCGCGCTCGCCGAGATCACTATAATTCACGCTGATGTTGTTCAACGCACTAGCCAGATCGGAAAAAAACGCGTCGCCGTTCGTCGCCGCATGGTCACGGAAGTGCACGACAGCTTCTTCTGCTGCAGTAAGCGCTTCTAGGCGCTGGCCGAGATTGCTGCGGCGGACGCCAAGGACGTTTACATAACGAGCGATGTTGATTTTGTCGCCCGGGCGAGTCGAACGGGCAAATTTAACGGCGCGTTCCGTTACGTCTGCGGAAAAAAAAGTTAGAGCGATAGATCGTTCGGGAAGCCACGGGACGATTGCATATGCGACCGGTCCAGACAATTCGCTTATTCGGCTAAGTACCGTCAAAGCACTGAATCGCGTTTCGTCATGACTGAGCGTCGCGTCAAGCAATTCTATGTGCGCTTCGGAACTCTTGTCCTTCAAAATACTGCCGATTAGCCGTTCGCCCACGAGGTCCGGTTCGATGGGTGTTAGCCGCGCCATTCCGCGCTCGTGGATTGTCCGCGCTATGGCTACCGAATCTTTTCCAGTCTCCGCGAATGATTTCAGTCGAAGCAGAATTTCCGGCTGGCGCGGTTGCGACGGTGGAACCGCCAGCGTCGCAAACGCCTTGGCGAGTCTGAAGACTTGCAGTCCGTATCGGTTCCATAGCGGTTCGCCCGCGAGCTTTTTCCAATAGCGATACTCGTGCTCCAGTAGGCGGTCGATACTCTCGTTGAAAGACGCCGGGGCGATACCGAGCACGGCGTTCAGGGCAAGAATGTGCAGCGTCAGGGCGTCTTGCGCGCGATCCGAGACGTACGGGTTTTCGTCGTGGAGCCTCTCAAAATCGGGTTCCTCAACGTCGGTGTCGCCACCGAACGCTTTCGCGAAATGTATGCGTGCGTGACGATAAGCGTCGCGCTGCAGTTCCGGCGTGGGCGCGAGCGGCGAAACTTCTTCAGCCTGACATTGACCGATGGAATCGATATGCGGCGCCCATGATCCGATGCGGACATTTTCCCACCAGTCGCCGTGTGTTCCCGCATCTCGCGCGAGCAGCACGACGCGAATGCGGCCGCCGTAGCCTTTGGCGCGCAGCCTGGAAATGACCGTGCCGAGATGTTCGACATCCGACAACTTGGCATCGGCATAGTCGACAACGACGAGTGCGGAACGCACGTCGTCAAACGAATCGAGGTCTAACTCTGACCCTTCGATGAAAAAGCCCGCGTGCCAGTCAGGATCTTTCGTTGCGACCCTGCGGCACAACTCGCGAAACAGGCGCGTCTTCCCTCGGCCGCCGGGGCCGTGAAAGACGCGAAGGCCGAGTTTTGCGTCGCTTCGGCACCAGTCGAGTAATTCGTCGATCAATGCGTCGCGGCCGTGAAACCGCACGACGCCGTACATCGGAACGAGAGCCAGGCGCGGGTTCGCGCCTTCGGGAAATTCTTCGTATGGCGGCTGTAGGGGTAGCGGGCTGCGTCGTTTTCCCGTAGCGCGAATCTCCTCGACGCCGCCCCTGATTTCCCCCAACTCGGCGAGAACCACATTGATCGCATCGATGATTTCTTCGGCGAGTTTCTTTGTCTCTTGATGTTGGATGTCGCCAAGAAAAGCGGCGGCTTTTGCGTCGCCATCCAAAATCTTCGCGAGAGCGGCGGCAAACGAGGCGACAAGAGCGTTCGCGATATCAACGGCGACTTGCTCGGACAAGGAACGAAGGATGAGCCTTTTGACAAATTCCGCGCGGAGCCGTTCGCTTGCTCCGGGCTTTGCGATATCGCCCATTTCGGAGGCGATTTCGTTGATTCCGTCCTTCGAAAATTCGACGCTTTCCGCCGTGATTTCTTTGGTCGTCGGAGACAATGACTTTTGCAGGATATCGGCGAAACGCTCCTCACTGCCCGCAAATCGCTTCGCCATCGATTCCGTAAGCCGTTCGGCAAGCTTAAAGCCGACAAGTACGCCAAGCACGGAAATCGTTGCCGCCGGGTTGGCAATCACGACAGGCAGCACAACAACCGCGACTTCAAGCGCTTCGATAATATTTGATTTGGAACTCATTGGACCGCGGGAACGATATCACTCGGCTTCCGTAGTGAAAAGAATTTGAAGGGAGAAGCAGGTGGGGACACCTGCGGTCCCGGGGAGGGGCCGGTGCATGAAGACGTGCGGCGTGGTGTTTGGGGGCGCGTCGGTGACGCGGGACGTTGAATTGCCGATCCTTCGTTTCGCTCAGGAGGCGTTCGGCGTTCGCGGGGCGGCGCGGCTCCGCGGGCGATAAAAGCGGGCGGGCCGCCCGCGGTCCCAGGCCATCGCAGTCACAGGTCCGAAGCAGGCGGGACGCCTGCGCTCCCGGCGAATCGCAATAGAAGCAGGCAGGACGCCTGCGCTCCCGGCGAATCGCAATAGAAGCAGGCGGGACGCCTGCGCTCCCGGGGGGATCGGCGCTCCCGGTGCCATCCTTTGCGTTCCTTGGTGCCTTCGCGGTAAAAAAGCCGCCTGGTTCGTCATTCGCAATTCCGCATTCCCCATTTCGCATTCGTGCCGAGGAGGACGCCGTGGCCGTATTGAAGGAATCGCTTCAGAAGGCGCTCAACGCGCAGATCAACGCCGAGGGCTATTCGGCGTACATGTACCTGTCGATGGCCGCGTATTGCACGCGCGAGAACCTGCCCGGATGCGCGTCGTGGATGACCGCGCAGGCCCACGAAGAGTTCGGGCACATGATGAAAATCTACAACTACGTTCTCGAACGCGGCGGCGCGGTGACCCTTTCCGCCATCGAGGCGCCGCCGGCGAAGTGGGCGGGACCCGCCAGGCTGTTCGAGGACGTGCTCAAGCACGAGCGCGCGGTGAGCAAGATGATCGACAAGCTCGTCGATCTCGCCATCAAGGAAAAGGACCACGCGACAAACAACTTCTTGCAGTGGTTTGTCTCCGAGCAGGTCGAGGAAGAGGCGACCGCGGACATGGTCCTGCAAAAATTCAAGATGGTGCAGGACGCGCCGAGCGGACTGTATCTGATCGACCGCGAACTCGCCCAGCGCGGCCAACGCGCGCCCTTTGCGCCGTCGTCCGGCCCGGCGGCGACCTGATCGAAAATTCACCGCAATGGCGCGAAGAACACGCTAAGGGCGCAAAGGGATAAATTCCCTTGGCGCTCTTCACGTCTTTACGGTATGAACATCTTGGCGTCTTCGCGGTTTTCTTTGCGCCTTCGCGGTAAAAAATGAGCCATCTCGTCTTCGTCACCGGCGCCTCCGGGCGCATCGGCGGATACGTCACGCGGGCCCTGATCGACGCGGGACATCGCGTGCGTGTGCTGCTGTTTCCGGAGGACAATGCGCCCGCCGGGGTCGAGGTCATCCGGGGCCGCCTGCCCCACCTGCCAGACGGCGCGCTCGACGGCTGCGACACCGTTATCCACCTCGCGGCGGTGCTGACCGGCACGCTCGACCGCACCTTTCATGCCGCGAACGTGCTCGGGACGCGCGCCGTGGCCGACGCCGCGTTGGCGGCGGGCGCGCGGCTCATCTACTCCTCGAGCGTGTCGGTTTACGGGCTCAAGGACGACGGCTTGCCGTTTCGCACCGGCGACACGCCGCACCCGCGCTGCGCGTACGGGCGAAGCAAGCTCGCCGGCGAATCCGAGGTGAATCGCGTGCCGGGCTCGGCGATCCTGCGCATCACGATGGTCGTCGGCACGCGCGACCGCAACTCCGGCAAGCTGCGGCGCATCGCGAAACTCGGCGTGTTTCCCGTGTCGCCGTACCGATTCTCCGCGATCGCGGCGGACGATCTGGCGCGCTGCTTTGTGCACCTGGTCGAGCATCCCGAAATCGCCGGAACCTTCACCGTGAGCGATGGCGCGTTCTACTCGTTCGACAGCCTCGCGACGCATTTCGAGCGCGAAACGGGAAAGCGGCTCCTGCGCATCCCCGGCTGGCCGCTTGGCAAAATGGGACTTGTCGCAAAGCTCCTTGGCCGGCCAAACGGCCCCCTTCACTTCACGCACGACCGCCACGCCGAACCGAATTTCCCGCCGGGATTCGAGCCGGCGGCGCGGGCCTTCGCGTTTGCGCCCGACGCGGGCGCGGGCGGGCGAATCAACCGCAAGCGCCGATGATTCGACAACAAATTCAAGGACATACGCCGTTCGATCCACCGCGTTTTTCATTTGCCGAAAAAGGGTGTATGATTCGTTATTCGTGAATCATAAATCGGCAGGTAAAAATGGACACCGCCGTCCGTTTTGACGCACCGCGTAATTTGACGCAGAGCGTAATTTTTGGTAGGTTCTCTGGCGCGTTCGGCCGCGAGCCGGGCGTTTTCGCGTATCCCCTCATACGTCGCGAATTTCCAATAAATCCACAAAGGGCAAAGGGTTCGTGATGGCCAAAGGCTCGACAATGGACGAAAGACTCCAAAAGGAATTGAAGAAGCTCCTCGAGCTCAACGAGACGGAACGTGTCAGCCGCAATCGCTGCTTCGACAAGTTCGACACCCCGTTCGGCCGCAAGCTGTTCGCGTATTACCGCACGTGCATGTCCCTGAAAAAGGAGATCTGCGACGAGCGGCGACGGCACACCGTTCACCTGAAGGCGGGTCCGTCGCGGCGCGAATTCGAGCTGCAAATCCTCAACGAGCCGATCCGCTATCAGCGCACGACCGTTCTCCCGATCACGGTGAAGCCGTTCTTCGAGAGCATTCTCCGGGAGAGGTTTCGCGAGGCGAGCTAGTCCGCGCGCGGACGCCTGACGCGTGCGCGGACTGGTGCTCCTGATACGGCGGATTCGCGCGATTCCGGTTCAACCGGACGCGCCGCGCGCGGCGTCGACCGTCGCGCGCGCGATGCGTTCGGGGTCCGCTTCCTTGATCGCGGTCACGGACGCGGGGAGCGGATCGGGCGCCGGATGCGCCAACACGCGGATGTCGCTCGCGTCTTCCGCGGCCAGGCCCTCGACAAGCCGGGCGATCGATTCCGCCGCCTCGTTCGAGACCCCCAACACCAGCACCGCCCGCACGTCCTCCTGCACCGCCACCCGGGCGGCGAACGCGGCTCCCTGCGTCAGCGACAGAAAAATCACCTCGCATCCCGCATCGCGCAGCCGCCGCGTGACGCGCCGGCCGAATTCGATCGGCATGGGCGC
Organism: bacterium; assembly: GCA_019912885.1. Classification (NCBI taxonomy): domain Bacteria; species bacterium. The sequence continues at coordinate 3,203 of JAIOHV010000097.1, read as the reverse complement.
GCGTTCGGCGCCGGATTCGGGATCGGCGGCGGGTTCGGAGGGTTCGACGATGAGGATTCGGGGGCGCGTCAGCATGGCGAGCGCGGGATGTTGCCAGCTTTGGCCGCAAGCGACAAGGCGCGCCGCCGCCGCGGTGGCGATCGCGCTTTTCTTCGCGGTCGGCTGCGCGAAAAGTCCGGACGCCGGCGACGCCGTCGCGCCCGCGCGCGTCGCGTATCACCGCGTCGATCCGATCCTGACCGCGAACGCTTCGGAAGACGGACCGCTTCGGGTCGGCGCCGCGCGCGAGGACATCTCCCCCCGCGAGCCGGCCATCATGGGCGGCTACGGCATCTACATCCTCTCGACCGCGCTGTGCCGCTGGTCCGAGGGCGTGCACGATACGCTCTGGGCGACGGCGATGTACGTCGAAAAGGGCGAGACGGGCTTTGTGGTCATCGCGCTCGATCTCGTGGGACTCGTCGCGATCGATATCGACGATATCCGGCGCGGGGTCGCGCTGCAGATCGGCCTGCCGTTCGAACACGTCATCGTCACATCGAGCCACACGCACCACAGCCCGGACACCGCCGGCCTTTGGGGCACGATCCTTCCGCCCGTCTCGGGGCGCGACGAATCGTACATGCACATGATGAAGGTCGGCGCGATCCAGGCGGCCGTGGAGGCGTACGACGCGCGCGTGCCGGCGACACTTTCGTATGCGATCGGCGATCAGCCGGACCTGCACTGGAACACGTACGATGCCCTCATCGACGACGCGACGATCGACGACACGCTGACCGTCGTGCGCGCCGACGACGCGAACGGCGCGCCGATCGTCACGCTCGTGAACTGGGGCTGCCATCCGACGACCGAAGGCCCGCAAAACCGGAAAGCCTCGTCGGACTGGGTCGGTGCGATGCGCCGCGAGCTCGACAAGGCGAACGTCGGCTTGCCGATCTTCGTCAACGGGTCCATCGGCGCGTCGATTCAACCGAGCATCGCCTGGCGCGACGCGCGTCTTGGCGGCGAAGGCCAGGGGTTCCGCTGGGCCGATGCCTTGGGCGGCGAACTGGCCGGACAGGTCGTCGAATTGTCGAAATCGATGAAGCCCGCGCCGGTTGAGCGCATCGACATCGCGCAGGCGACGCTGACCGTGCCGATGATGAACGGCACGTATCGGCTGGCGCGCAACCTCGGCCTCATCGGCATGCCCGTGCCGGCGATCGGCGAGCCGTACGACACGTCCGTCACCGCCGTCGTCGCGGGGCCGCTGCGTTTTGGCACCATGCCCGGCGAGGCGGCCGCGCATCTGGGCGACGCCGTTCGCGGCTCTCTCGGCGGCAAGGCGCAGGTGCTCGTGGGCCTGGGGCAGGACTGGCTCGGCTACATCATCGACCCCGTGCAGTACGAAAACGATCTGTACGCCTACGAGCGCATGTTGTGCTTTTCGCCGTCCCTCGGCGTCGAGATGCTGGGAGCGTACGAGGAAATGGGAATCGCGCGGACGTTCGCGTGGCGGGAAGACGACGGATTGAAGAATGAAGTTGAAGATTGAGGATTGAGGCGCGCCGCGCGTTGTCGCCCGGTGTGCGCTGTCATCCAGAACGAAGCGAAGGATCCCGTCCCATGGACCACTGGAAAACCGCCGGCATGGAACGCTTCCTCGCGTTCCAATCTTCCATCGTCCATCTTCAATCTTCAATCCGATGACTTCGATCCTCGACGCCATCGTCGCCCTTGACTGGTCCGTCACGCGCTGGACCGTCCTTCGCTGGCTTTCGCTTCTGATCGCGTTCGCGACGATACCCTCCGTGCTCGTGCATCGACGGGGGCGGCCGACCGCCGCGCTGGCGTGGATTCTCGGCATCGTCGCGCTGCCGTACGTCGGCCTTCTGATGTGGTGGCTCATCGGACGCACCTACATCGAACGCCAGCGGCGGCGCTTTCGCGCCCGGCGGCGCCGCGCGGACGCGGGATTCGAAGCGGGCTTCGAGCCGCGCGACACGCTCATCGCCATCGAGAGACTTCCACGCGAGGAGGCGGCGAGCGTGTATCCGCCGACGGCGGGCAACCGCGCGCGTATCCTTGTGGACGCCGCCCAGGTGTACGCCGCGATGGAGCGCATGATCCGCGAGGCGACGCGCTCGATCGACATGCTCATGTACATCGTCAACGACGACGCGACGGGCGCGCGATTTCGCGATTTGCTCGCGCAAAAAGCGCGCGAGGGCGTGCGCGTCCGTTTTCTGGGCGACGGCGTCGGCAGCCCGGCGGCGGGCGGCGAATTTTTCCGGCCGCTCGCCGAAGCCGGCGGCCGCGTCGAGAACTTCCTGCCGCTGACCTTCACACGCCGCCTGCACACGATGAACTTCCGCAACCACCGCAAGATTCTGGTGGCGGACGGGCGCGTCGCTTACACCGGCGGCGTGAACGTCGGTGACGAGCATCTTTCGGGCTGGCACGATTTCGGCCTCGCGCTCGAAGGGCCCGTCGTCGAACATTTGTCCGACGTATTCGCGGACGACTGGTTTTTCGCGACGGGCGAAAATGCCGGCGACGAGCCGCCCGCGGGATCGGGCGCGTCGTTTTTCGACGCCGAACGCGGCGGTTTGCCGGATGACGAGCGCGCCGAATGTACCGTCGTCGCGAGCGGGCCGGATTCGAACTTCAACGCCCTTTACGACATGTTCTTCGTCGCGCTCACCACGGCGAAACGGCGCGTGTGGCTGACGACGCCGTATTTCATCCCCGATTCCGCCGTGCAGGCGGCGCTGCGCACGGCGGTGTATCGCGGCGTGGACGTGCGCCTGATGACGCCGAAAAAATCCGACCTGCCCGCGACGCGGTACGCGCAGCGCTCGTATTACGAGGCGCTCATCACCGCGGGCGTCGGCATTTACGAATACGAGCCCGCGGTGATGCACGGCAAAATGTGGATCGTCGATGACGATCTGACGGTCATCGGCAGCGCCAACGTGGACACGCGCAGTTTTCGCCTGAACTTCGAGTCGTCGTGTTTTGTCCGCTCGAAATCCGTCAACGCGCGCGCCGCCTCGATCTTCGAGGCGGACATGCGCGTATCCGACGAGATCACGCTCGGCGAGGTGCGCGCCAGGGGCCGCGGGCAGGCGATCCTGGAGGCCCTGGCACAGCTTTTCAGCCCCTTGTTGTAGAGCCAGCCGCCTGTTTCGCAGCGACGGCGCGGACAAGACGCGCTGCGC
>JAIOHV010000096.1 GCA_019912885.1 bacterium | reverse complement strand
CCGGCGAGGTCCGCGAGCGTCATGGCCAGCTCGTCCGCGTTCGCGTTTTCCAGATAGACGACGTGGATCTTACCCTCGCCGCCGGGAAGCGGCGTATCGAGCCGCGTCACGAGCGACTGGATCTGCCGGATGCCGACCTTGCTCGACTTGACGATCAGGCTGTTGGTCCGCATGTCGGCCAAAACCTTCGTCGATTCCTTGGATTCGATCGACCCGCTTTGACCAAGCGCCGCCGCGGGACCGCCCCGGCGTTGCAGTTGCTGGCGCCGTTGCGCGAAGCGCTGGCGAAGATCGCGCAGGTTCTGCGCAGCGCCCACCTGGCTTCCGCCGCCCCCATCCTCGCCCTCGAACAGCTCCAGGATCACGTCCGCCAGCATCTCCGCGGACGCGTAACGCAACGGAAGAACGACCACCTCCTGTTCCGCGCCGGCCACGTCCAGGCGTTGCAGGATCTTCATGATGCGCTGGATGTTGGCCGAATTGTCCATCACGATGACCATGTTGGACGGGCCGTAGGCGAAGATGCTGCCGTCCGCGGACACGAAGGCCTGGAACGCGGTCGCGACGTCGTTTGAGTCGATGTAGTTCAGCGGAATGAGCTGCGTGATGAATTCGTCGTTCGAGCGCGGCAGGCGGGAGACGTTCGTGTTGATCGCCGCCGTCTGCGCGTCCTTGATCGGAATGATCTTCGTAATCTTGCCGACCTGCACCGTGGTGAAGCCGTTGACCGCAAGCACCGACGTGAAGATGTCGTAGGCCTGACGCGGCGTCACTTTCGTCGGGCTGATGATCGTCACGGTGCCGGAAACGGTCTTGTCGACCAGGAAGTTCTGGCCGGTCATCTCGGCCATGATCTTCACGATCTCCTTGATATCCGTGTCCGTAAAATCAAGGGCGACCGTCGCGTCGGAATCCGTCAGCTTCGGAAACGCCTTTTTGCCCGGTTCGGGATCGGGCGTGACAGTGATTTCGCCCTCGTCGGCCCCGGGCGGCTCCGTCGGCTCGGGCGTGGGGGTGTCCTGCGCGCGCGCGTCGGTCGCGGGCAGCGCCAGGACGAAAAACGCCGCGAAAAACACGGCCGGAAAAATCCATCGCATCGGTCGGCCAAAGGTCATAGGGCCCCTGAAAAGCGGACGCGAAGTCCGCGACTTAGCGTACCTGATAGGAAAAGGACTGTCGTTGCCCGCCACGGGTGATGTCAAGCGATACGGTCTTCGCTCCGCGCAGCTCGGACATCAGCCGGAAGGCGTCCTCCGGGCCGCGGATTTCGATGTTGTTGATCCGCCGGATGACGTCGCCGTCCTTCAGGCCGATTTTGGAATACAGGCTGTCCGGCTTGATGCGCAGGAGCTTGAACCCCGCGATATTGCCCTTCTCGAAGTTCGGCATCACGCGGGCGCCCTTCATCCACATGGCCGGGTTGTTGAAGCCGCCCTCGATCACGTCGCGCGAGACGACGAACTGACCTTCGCCCACCTGCTTGATCTGCTCGTCGCCAAGCTCCACGTTGGCGACGATGGGGCTGACGGCGGCAAGCTGCGTGGGTTCGTCGGGCAATTCCAGCACGATCTCCGTGCCTTCCCGATCGACGGTCACGCGCCGGCGCTCGATCTTTTTCACGTAAGCGTTGTCGGCCAGGTCCTCGCCGACGCGGTAGACCTTCGTGTCGTTTGTCTGCACCGTATTGATGACGGCCATGGAATATTGCGGCTCGCCCCAGGCGATCGTGCCGATCAGCCGGTAGTCGCGCGGCGCGACGACCTGGGCCGCGTCGGATTTCTCGACGTAGACGTAGTCGTTGTTGAACAGGTTGTTCTTGTAAATCGGTACGTATTCGGTCACGGAAACGAAGGCGTTGGGGGTTTTGACGTTGACGTCGGCGACATCCACCTGGACCTGCTCGGCGAGCCGCGATTCGACGCGCGTGTTCACGAGCATCGCGATCTCGGAGGCCAAAATCGCCACGAAGACGAGCTTGGCGATCCAGAAATATTTTTTCAGAAGCTCGAGGAGCAATCGTTTTCCCCCGTCGCGTCCGCGTGATTCGTTGGTTCGGGCGTCGCCGGCGGGGCGCAAACGGCGCCCAAGTTTAGGGAGAGCCCCCCGACATTGCAACATGGCCGGCCGGGCTTACCAGCCACGTTTGTTTTTCCTTGCCGGCGCCTGTGCCCGCCGGAATTCTCACGCCGGGCACTCGCACAACCAGACGCGACCCGTGGCCGGCGAACCACGACCGGCACGGAGCGGGACCACTCCACCCCGGATTAAAGCACGTTCCATGCCGACCGCGATTCGTAATTTTCCGCAGCGAAACCCCGCGTGGGCGCGCTTACGCCGCCTCCTGATACCCGCGCGCCGCGAAGACGCGTTCGCAAACGCGGCCCCGGCGCGAAAACCGCTACGCGGCGGATGGCGACTTCTTCCGTCACGGTAACGGGCTCATGAATTTCGTCCCCAACGATTTGCCACCGCTATTTCCAAATCTCACCGGCGTACTCGCGTACGTATTGCCTTCGATCGTCCGGCTTCTCTCCGGCCTGCTTGCACACGGCGCGCCACCGGCGATCGGCGTCTACCTCGGCCTTCTCGCCGCGGCGCCGGTGTTCCTCGTACTTGCGGCGGCGTATGTCGTCGCGTTGTTATTGGCTTTCGCCGCCGCGATCGCCGCGTCGCTGATTTCGCCCGGAGCGGCCGGCGGCGCGGCGTTTGTCACCGGTGCCCTCGGCCTGGGTGCAGCGATATACGCCGTTGTTCGGCTCGTCCGCGCTTTCGCGCCGCCGCGCCTTGTCGTGCCGTTTGATCGGCTGCCTGACACCGCGCGGGCGCGACGCCATTTTGGCGCGAAAGCCGTGGAGCTAGCCCGTGCGCTTCGTGAAGGCGAACTCGTCCCTCCTGGCGTCGCCGTGCGTAGCCTGCCCGAATCCGCGCCGCCCGAAAGGCGCGCCGCCCACGCCCGCCGCGCGGCCCGGTCGATCGTTCGTCATTTCGACGCGGCGCGTCCCGCCACCGGCACTCAATCCTCAATCCTCTATCCTCAATCCTCTTCCCTCATCGTTCGCTCCTCCTTCACCGCGGAGGACGCGCGCGATGCATCGTACGCGGGCATTTTCCGCTCGGTGCTCGACGTCGCGCCGGAAGAGGACGCCATCGCCCGCGCCATCGAAGACGTGCTCGCCTCGGCCGGCGGCGGCGCGCGCGCGCGTTACGAGTCCGCGAAAGGCACGCGCCGGCAAGCCCGGCTTGCGGTCATCGTCCAGCGCCAAATTCGCGAAACGCTCGGCGGCACGGCCGCATCGTTCGACATCTCGACGGGAAGGCGCGACGCGCGCCTCGTGGAGATCGAACGCGGCGGACGCGCGACGCTGCTCCTGCGTCCGTCCGGGGCGGTCGAGGCGACGGCCGGATCGATCGATCCCGCGACCGAGGCCGAAAGCGCCGTGCAGCTCGCCGCCGGCGCGGCCACGCGCATCGCCGCGCGGCGCGGCGTCGACGTGCACATCGAGTGGGGATACGACGGCGCGCTCCACATCTATCAGGTGCGCGAGATCGCGGGTGAAAGCGTGCGCGTCACGCTGGCGCGCGCCGAAGGGCTCGGCCCGGCTCGCGCGCTGTCGCCCCTTTCGCGCGATGTCCACTTCGGCGATCGCGCCCTCGCCGCCGGTC